>JBBIPS010000136.1:0-7723 GCA_037442725.1 Burkholderiales bacterium
TCCTCGACGTCGTCGGTCTCAAACGGCTCGTCCATGACCGCCCCTTCCTCGTGGCGGTTCGAAGCATAACAGCATGAGTCATTTTAAGTTAGCGCTTATGCACCAGCAGGGCGCGCCAAATGGTGACTCACTGCGGCATGAGCGACGTGCTCGGCCCGGCAACCTTCGACGCGCGCCCGGCACCGCTCCTTCGCGCCGGCCCCCGACTGCGCAGCCGCGCGAGTACGGCGAGCACACCGCGGAGACGATCGATGCGCAAGCGCGTTGCACGCTGGACGAGGCGCACGAGCGGGTGACGGTCACGCTCGAGTCGCAGTGGGTCGCGCTGAACCGGTTGGTGCATTCGCTGCTCGAATCGAATGGGACGGCGCCGACCGCACGACGCCTGACCGCGTGATGGCCGGGACCTGGGGACGTGCGGGCGCAGTCGATCGCGGCGGCCGTCGTGTTCGCGAGCCCGAGGCATGCCGAACGAGGCGTTGGGCCCGCAAGGAGCTTCGAGAAATGACTGACCCGGTGACGGTGCAGGTGGTTGGAGCCGGCCCAGCGGGTCTCGCCGCGGCCATCACGCTCGCGCGCGCGGGCCAGCGCGTGGTGGTGCATGAAGCTCATCGCGAGGTCGGTCATCGATTCGGAAATGACCTGCAGGGACTCGAGAACTGGTCGACCCAAGGCGACGTACTCGAGGAACTGACCGCGCTCGACCTGACCACGGCGTTCCGGAAGATGCCTTGCACCCACGGCTACGCCCACGACGCCTGGGACCGCGCCTACCCCATGCGCAGTGCTCGGCCGCTCTTCTATCTGGTCGAGCGCGGTCCGGGCCCCGGCGCACTCGATGCGGCGCTGCTCTCGCAGGCACTGGATCTCGGGGTCGAGGTGCGCTTCGGCAGCCATGCAACGTCGATCGACGGTCCGGGAGTGCTCGCCACCGGCCCGAAAGCCGCGGACGCCATCGCGGTTGGCTACCATTTCGAGACCGACATGGCCGACGGCTTCCGGCTCGTCCTCGACGAAGACCTGGCACCAGCGGGCTACGCCTACCTGCTCGTGATGGGCGGGCGCGGCACGCTGAAGACTTGCATGTTTTCGGGATTCAAGAGCGAACGCATGTATGTGCAGCGCACGGTCGAGCGTTTCCGCCGCGTCGCGGGACTGGAGATGCGCGAACCACGACCGCATGGCGGTGTCGGCAACTTTCGTGTGCCGATCAGCGCCGTGGCCGGCGCGCATCCGGTGGCGGGCGAACAGGCCGGCTTCCAGGACGCCTTCGCAGGCTTCGGCATGCGCCATGCGTTGCGGTCGGGCGTGCTCGCTGCACGTGCGCTGCTGGGCGTCGCCGACTACGACATGACCTGGCGCCGCGAACTGGGACCGGGCCTGGAATGTTCCATGGTCAATCGCGCGATCTACGGCACGCTCGGCAATCGCGGCTACCGGTGGCTGCTCCGCAGCCAGGCCTGCTGGGGCGACACGCGAAGCTTCATGGGCTTGATCTACGGCAATGGGTTGTCGCGCCGTGTGCTGCTGCCCTGGGCGCGGCGCCGGTACCGGAGCATGCGACGCGACGCGAGTTGTGACCACGTGAACTGCGGCTGCATCTGGTGTCGATGCGGCGAAGCAGCCGCCCTCGAGGGAGACCGGACCTGAACCCGCCTGTCAATACCGGCGCGGGCGACGTTCTCAAGCAGGCCCGGCGCGGCGTCGTCGAAGAAGGACGAGTCCCACCGCGGACGTCAGCACGAGCGTGGCACCGATGACCTGCGCCGCCGGAATTCCGAAACCGAGCGTCGCCGGGTTCCCCCGGTAGAACTCCACCAGTACCCGTGCCGCGCCGTAGCCCCCGAGGAGGGCAAGGAAGGTGAGCCCCTCCGTCTTGTGTGCCGTTCGAATGCGCCAAACGAACACAAACACCAGCAGATACGCGGCCATCTCGTAGAACTCCACGGGATGAAGCGGGATGCCCAGCGGCGCCATGGCGCGGGGATCGGTATACGTGATCGCCCATGCGACGTTGGTCGGCCTGCCGAAGCTGTCGCCCGTGGCCAGGCAGCCCAGAATGCCCGTCGTCAATCCGAGCATGATGCCCGGGGCCAGCACGTCGGCCAGGCGCCAGAACGCGACGCGCCTGCTACGGCAGTACCAGAGTGCCACGAGCGCCCCGCCCAAGAGCCCTCCAAGAATGCCCAGGCCGCCGTGCCAGATGGCCAGGACCTCCCACGGCTCTTGCATGAAGTACGCCGGCTTCGAGAGCGCGACGTAGTACAAGCGGGCGCCGACGATTCCGCCGACCAGGGCATGGAACGCGAAATCGTGGACGACCGCGGGGTCGAATCCTTTGCGCTTCGCTTCATTCGCGCTCAGCCGCAAGCCAAGCAGGAATGAGATGGCGACGATGACGCCGTAGGTTCGAAGTTCAAAACCACCCAGTTGCACGAGGACAGGGTACATGCTGGCTCTTGCGATCAGCAGCCGCGATGTCGGCGCTGGCCATCGTCGACTTGTTCCGGCGTCGCGAAGCGCTCCGGTGCCGCTTCAAATTGGTCACGGTTTTCGCGCGAGGCAAAGCGGTAGATGCGGCCACGGTAGACGCTGGAGATCGCACCGTCGTCCGTCACGGCCTCGCGGCTGACGGGGTCGATCATCCGCCCGTCACCATGGGCGTCACTTCGGCGCGAGCCGTGCCGGGCGTCGCCATGCGACCCGTGTCCACCCATGCCGCAGCCCGCCATCCCCCCGCCTCGGAACATGAACAGCAACAGGCCGCCGATGACCAGGACCAACCACCAGTTCTCACTCAGCCATGCCATTTCGATCTCCTTGCTGAACCAGACCCGGACCGATCGCCTGCTCGCGGTACCTGGGCTTCGGTTCAAACCCGCGGGTGCCGATGGCGCTCGCTCCAACTTTCGGTGCCGACGATGCAAACATCGGCGCTGCCATGGTGGGAGAGTCAAGCCGGACATGCCGCGAAGTTGATCCAACGCAGACTGTGCGGCTCAGAGTGTTGACCTTCCCACCATGGCAGCGCCTAGGGTCGTCAAGGCAGATGATTGCAAAGGGGTCGGAATGGCGGCCTTCAAGATCGGCCGGGCCGCGGCCGCCTTCGGCGTTTCGCACGAGATGGTCCGCCGCGACGAAAGTGGTACTTCCAATGACTTTGCTCGGCCGCCACCGAAATCCTGCGCACGACATGCCGATAGCGCTCTTCGCGCCGAGAACCGCTTCGCCCGCCCGTGACCGAAACCTGGAGCGCCTGTGCTGGACGACATGGGGGCGACCGACGAGACCCGGACCGGGCACCTTTGTTGGCTTGATCGCCGCCGTGCCCGTGGCCCGTGCGATGGGCATGCGCGGCGGCATGACGGGTGGCGGTGGGGATCCGCCCGCGTGGATGCGGCATGGGTTCCCAGCTCGGCCTCCTGCCGTGGTTCGTGCTCGGCCCGGACAACGACCCCAGCCCTGCCAGCCGCAGCCGCGGCGACCCCCACCGAACGGAGATCCCTACGCAATGCTGGAGCAGTCCGGTGAACGGCGGCAGCAGACTGCCCAGATCCGACCGGCGATGCATCGGGACGAGCGTCGACGCATCGGCGCGATGCCGTCGACGCGACGACGCGAGCGATTCGACCGCAAACACGATATTGGCTAACCGAGGACGACGATGATGGGTGGCGGCATGATGGGCGGACTCTGGGGCAGCGGCGCGATGTTCGGGGGGTTTCCAATGCTCTTGTGGTTGCTGTTGATCGTTGGCGCGGTCGTGCTTGGAATCTGGCTCCTGCGCGGCACGCGCCCGGACATCGGCGACCGCGATGGCCGGGACCGGGCACTTGCCATCCTGAACGAGCGCTGTGCGCGCGGCGAGATCGACAAGGAAGAATTCGACACGCGCAAGCGCGATCTCGCGTAGACGCCGGGCGCGGTCGGCGTCGCCGTCTGCGCAGCTCTGACCCGCATCGCAAAGGGCCCATGCCTGGGGCCTTGCACGCAACGCGTCGGCCCGATCGAGCGACGCGACAAACTGCTCGGGGGCGGCTGGAGCCCGATCACACGAAACGTCGCCTTCCGACCCGCACCGTCGAAGAACACGGGCCCCGGCGGCCCGAAGTGATCCAACCGGCGCAGCACGACCTGGTCGTGCGCACCGGTGGCGTTGACGTCGGCACGCAGCAGCCGCGCATTCTTCAGGCGAGTCAGGCGCGCGCGGTGTGCGCTTCTATACTGCCGCACCGGCCCGACCACCGCTTGGACCACCCCGCATCCGCCATGCAACCCGTGATCCGCAGTCTGCTCGAGACCGATCTGTACAAGTTCACGATGTGGCAGGCGATGCTGCATCGCCATCCGCAGACGCACGCCGAGTACGTCTTCATCTGCCGCAACGCGCGCGACTATCCGCTCACGCACCTGATCGGCGAGGTCAACGACCAGCTCGACCATCTGTGCAGCCTGCGCTTTGCCGCGGACGAGTTGGCCTACATCCGCTCGCTGCGCTTCATCAAGAGCGATTTCGTCGACTTCCTGCGCATCTTCCAGTTCCAGCGCGACTTCATCAGCGTGCGCGACAACGCCGGCACGCTCGAGATCGTCGCGCGCGGCCCGCAGGTGCACGTGATGGCGTTCGAGATCCACGTGCTGGCGATCGTCAACGAGCTGTACTTCCGCCGCTTCGACCGCGCCGCGGCGCTCGCCGAGGGCCGGCGCCGGCTGCGGGCGAAGATCGAGCTGCTGCGCGCCTTCGGCCGCGAGCCGCTGCGGCGCAACCCGTTCGAGTTCTTCGACTTCGGCGTGCGCCGGCGCTTCTCGGGCGACTGGCACCGCGAGGTCGTGGCCACGCTGCAGCGCGAGGTGCCCGAGTACTTCAAGGGCACCTCCAACGTGCTGCTGGCGCGCGACCTCGGGCTGGTGCCGATCGGCACCATGGCGCACGAGTTCCTGCAGACCTACCAGGCGCTGGGCGTGCGGCTGCGCGACTTCCAGAAGGCCGCGCTCGAAGCCTGGGTGCAGGAGTACCGCGGCGACCTCGGCACGGCGCTCACCGACGTCGTCGGGATGAACGCCTTCCTGGCCGACTTCGACCTCTATTTCGCCAAGCTCTTCGACGGCCTGCGTCACGATTCGGGCGACCCGGTCGAGTGGGGCGAGAAGGCCCTGGCGCACTACGCCAGGCTGCGCATCGACGCCAACTCGAAGCGCCTGGTGTTCAGCGACGGACTGGACCTGCCGCGCGCCTTCGCGCTGTACCGCCACTTCGCCGAACGCACCCAGCTCGGCTTCGGCATCGGCACCAACCTGACCAACGACATGGGACTGCACACGCTGCACATCGTGATGAAGCTGGCGCACTGCAACGACCAGCCGGTGGCCAAGCTGTCCGACAGCCCGGGCAAGATCCTGTGCGACGACCAGACCTTCCTGGCCTACCTGCGCCAGGTGTTCAAGGTGCCGGCCTGAGGTTCGTCACCGGGCCGCGGTTTTCCTGTCGCCGAAGGCCTTGTCGAGCAGGCGCGCCGCCTCGGCACTGTCCCACTCCTTCGCGCCGTAGACCTTCTCGAGTACCTGCCCCTTGGCGTCGACCAGCACGGTCAGCGGCAGCCGATCGGCACCGAGCATGTTCTCCAGCATCAGCTTGCTGTCGATGAAGTGGCTGATGGTGGCGTTGGATCGGCGCAGCAGGTCCCTGGCGGCGTCGGGGTCGTCGTCGGTCGAGATGCCGATGATGACGAATCGCCCGGCCGCACCGTCGCGCCAGGCGAGTCGCTCCAGTGATGCCATCTCCTGCCGGCACGGCGCGCACCAGCTGGCCCAGACGTTGATGATCAGCGGCTGGCGGCGAAACTCCGACAATTTCCGGGACGGGCCGTTCAGCCCCTGCAGCGTGGCCTCGCGCAGCGTCTGCCCGATCTCGACTTCACCCGGGGTGCGTGCCGTCGCCGGCGGCAGCGCCGCGACGACGCCGAGGCACAACGCGGCAATGACCTGCCACAGCATCGACGTCGGCGGTCGGGACCGGCGTGGCTGCGGGATCGGCCGCGTCGCGGTGTTCGGGTCGAGGTGGGGATCGGGATTCACGGCAGGGCGGCCTCGCGGTTCGGCTGGCGCGGCGACGGTATCACGGTGCGCGACCAGGGGGATCGAGCCCGACGCGATCGCCGCGCGGCGCAGCGCTGCTCCACAATGTCCGCCTCTGCCGGCCAGCCACCTTGCGTGCCTGCATGCTGCGATACCTCACGATTCCCGTCACGCCGTTCCAGCAGAACTGCTCGATCGTCTGGTGCGACCAGACTCTCGAGGGCGCCGTCATCGACCCCGGCGGCGACCTGCCGCAGATCCGCGCCGCCGTGCAGCGGCTGGGCATCAAGCCGACGCAGATCCTGCTCACGCACGCTCACATCGACCATGCCGGCGGCGCGGCTGCGCTGGCGCGCGAGCTGGCGCTGCCGATCGTCGGCCCGCACCCGGGCGACCAGTTCTGGATCGACGCACTGGCGCAGCAGTCGCAGATGTTCGGCCTGGCCGCGGCCGAGCCGTTCACGCCGACGCGCTGGCTGCACGACGGCGATACGGTGTCGGTCGGGCGCAGCACGCTGGCGGTGCGACACTGCCCGGGCCACACGCCCGGGCACGTGGTGTTCCACGACGCCGAGTCCGGCCACGCCTTCGTCGGCGACGTGCTGTTCGCCGGCAGCATCGGCCGCACCGATCTGCCCGGCGGCGACCACGCGACGCTGATCGCGAGCATCACGCAGCGCCTGTGGCCGATGGGCGATGCCACGGTGTTCACGCCCGGCCATGGGCCGCAGAGCAGCTTCGGCGCGGAGCGGCGCAGCAACCCCTACGTCGGCGGCAGGTGAGACGGTGTGCTCAAGGTCGGGGAAGTTGCACGGCGCCGACGTCCGGCGCAACGCCCGCACCCGTTCGTCATGACCGCCCCCCGGCGGGCTTGGGCGTGGGCGGCGCGAAGCGCTGCGCCGGCTTGTCGGCGCGCGCATAGACCGGCTCGAGCGCCGGCAGCCGCGACTCGATGTCGCGGATGCGCGAGTCGCCCGACGGGTGGGTCGACATCCACTGCGGCGGCGCACCCTTGTTCGACTCGAGCATCTTGCGCCACAGCGTGACGCCGGCGCGCGGGTCGTAGCCGGCGCGTGCGGCCAGCACCAGACCGAGCGCATCGGCCTGCGACTCGTCGTCGCGCGAGAAGCGCAGCGTCAGCAGCTGGCCGCCCATGTCGGCCATGCCGCGGCCGAGGTTGCCCAGCCCGAACAGCGCCGAGCCCAGCTCGATCGCGCCGCGCGTGGCCATCGTCTTGCCCATGCGCTCGCGCGCGTGTTCGAGCAGCGCATGCGCCATCTCGTGGCCCATGATCATCGCCACCTCGCTGTCGTCGAGCTGCAGCTTGGCCAGCAGTCCGTAGTAGAAGACGATCTTGCCGCCCGGCATGCAGAAGGCGTTGAGCTCCGGCGAACCGATGAGGTTGACCTCCCAGTGCCAGTCGCGCGCGCGCGGGTTGCAGCTCGCGGTCAGCGGGATGATGCGCTGGGCGATATAGCGCAGCCGCTTGACCTGCGGATGATCGGCGGGCCCGAGCGCACGCTGGCTGCCGGCCTGCTGCAACATCTCGCGATACTGCTGACCGGCGGCCTGCTCGACCTGCCCGGCCGAGATCACCTTGGTGAAGGTCGAGCGCCGGCACTCGGGCACGGGCGCGTCCTGCGCGAGC
>JBBIPS010000137.1:0-7696 GCA_037442725.1 Burkholderiales bacterium
GCGCCCGCCGGCTGGCGCCGCATCGGGCAACGGCGCCTCGGCGCCTCGGGGCGGCGAGGGCCGCGTCGACCCGGCGGCGCAGCACCAGCGCGATGGCGATGCGCGCCGCATCCTCGAGGACGAGTTGCGCCGCGAGGAGAGCCGGCTCGCAGCGCTCAAGCGTGACTACAACAACGGCGAACCCGAGCGCCGCGGCGAGGAGCGCAACTACCAGACCTACCTCGATCGCGTCGCGGCCATGAAGTCGGCGATCGCGCGCAGCGAGGGTGACATCGCTGCCATCAGGCGCGAACTGGGCAAACTGGGCCAATGACAGCGTCGGGCGTGGCGACTTGCGCTGCGCGAGCCGACGTTGAAGCGGCCGCGGCGCGCTATGACGCGCTCGACCTGCTGGCCACGCTGGTGGCCGTGGTGCGCGAGGACGGATCGATGGTGTTCGTCAACGCCGTGTTCGAGGCTGCCGCCGGACTGTCGCGGCGCGCGCTGATGCGCAGCCGCCTGTTCGATTGGCTCACCGACGCCGGTGCACTGCGCGAGACGCTGGGCGCGGTGGCACGCAACGAGATCGCCTCCGGCCGCTTCGAAGGCAGCTTCAGACGCGCGCCGCTGGCCGCCCACGAGGCGATCCCGGTGCAGGTGATCGTGACGCAGATCGACCCCGGCGGCGACGGGGTGCTGGTCGAGATGATCGAGGTCGAGCAGCAGGCGCGGCAGGAGCGACAGGAGCGCACTCTCGGCCAGGTGCAGGCCAACAAGGAGCTGATCCGCAATCTGGCGCACGAGATCAAGAACCCGCTCGGCGGCATCCGTGGCGCGGCACAGCTGCTCGGGATGGAGATCGACACCCCCGAACTGGCCGAGTACACCCAGGTCATCATCCACGAAGCCGACCGGCTGCAGGCACTCGTCGACCGGCTGCTGGCGCCACATCGCAACCCGCAGGTGGTGGGCGATGTCAACATCCATGAGGTCTGCGAGCGCGTGCGCGCGCTGATCCTGGCCGAGTTCCCGCACGGCCTGGCGCTGCAGCGCGACTACGACGCGTCGATTCCCGACTTCCGCGGCGACCGCGAGCAGTTGATCCAGGCCGTGCTCAACATCGTGCACAACGCGGCGCAGGCACTCGCCGGGCGCATCGCTGCCGGCGACGCGCAGCTCATCCTGCGCACCCGCGTCGCGCGCCAGGTGACGATCGGCAAGCAGCGCTTCAGGCTGGCACTGGAATTGCATGTCGAAGACAACGGCCCGGGCGTGCCCGAGGACATCCGCGATCGCATCTTCTATCCGCTGGTGTCGGGGCGCGAGGGCGGGTCAGGGCTCGGGCTGACGTTGGCGCAGACCTTCGTGCAGCAGCACCAGGGCATGATCGACTGCGCGAGCGAACCCGGTCGCACCGATTTCCGCATCGTCATCCCGCTGCCCTGAACGGGCGGCTCGCAGTGCAACAACAGGCAGGCCGGCGCCGCATGAAACCCATCTGGATCGTAGACGACGACCCATCGATCCGCTTCGTGCTCGAGAAGGCGTTGGCGCGCGAACAGCTTGCGACCCGCAGCTTCTCCAACCCGCGCGACGCGCTCGCCGCGCTCGACGCCGACGAGCCGCAAGTGCTGGTCAGCGACATCCGCATGCCCGGCGGGTCGGGGCTCGACCTGCTCGGCAAGGTCAAGCAGCGCCTGCCCGGGCTGCCGGTCATCGTCATGACCGCGTACTCGGATCTGGACAGTGCGGTGTCGGCGTTCCAGGGCGGCGCCTTCGAGTACCTGCCCAAGCCGTTCGACCTGCCGCGCGCCGTCGATCTGATCCGCCGTGCCGTCGACGAGAGCCTGCGCGAGGAAGTGCGCGACGCCGCTGCCGCCGAGATGCCCGAGATGCTCGGCCAGGCGCCGGCGATGCAGGACGTGTTCCGCGCCATCGGGCGCCTGTCGCAGAGCAACGTCACGGTGCTGATCACCGGCGAGTCGGGCTCGGGCAAGGAGCTGGTGGCACGCGCACTGCACAAGCACAGCCCGCGCGGCGATGCCGGGACGAAGGGCCCGTTCATCGCCATCAATACCGCGGCGATCCCGAGGGATCTGCTCGAGAGCGAGCTGTTCGGCCACGAGCGCGGTGCCTTCACCGGCGCGCAGACGATGCGGCGCGGACGCTTCGAGCAGGCCGACGGCGGCACGCTGTTCCTCGACGAGATCGGCGACATGCCGCTCGAGCTGCAGACGCGATTGCTGCGCGTGCTCTCGGACGGCCAGTTCTACCGCGTCGGCGGCCACCAGCCGCTCAAGGCCAACGTGCGGGTCATCGCCGCGACGCACCAAGACCTCGAGCAACGCGCGCGCGATGGCGCCTTCCGCGAGGACCTGTTCCACCGCCTCAACGTCATCCGCCTGCGCCTGCCGGCGCTGCGCGAGCGGCGCGAGGACATTCCCGCATTGACGCGCTTCTTCCTCGCCAGGAGCGCCCACGAGCTCGGGATCGAGGCCAAGCGCATTACCGACGCCGCGCTCGAGCGACTGCTCGTGTTCGACTTTCCCGGCAACGTGCGCCAGCTCGAGAACCTGTGCCACTGGCTCACCGTGATGGCACCGGCGCAGACGATCGAGCCGAAGGACCTCCCGCCCGAGCTGCTGGGCGGCGACGTCACCTCGAGAGCCGCCACAGTCGCGGCTGGCGCGACGCCGCCGGCGGCTGCTGCGCCAAAGGCGCCAGGCGCCGCGCCAGCGGCGGTGCCGTCTGCGGCGGCTGACCTGGCCAGCGACGGCTGGCTGGCCGATCTGCGGCGCGAGGCGCGTCGTCTGCTCGAAGCGGGCGACCCGTCGGTGTGGGACACGCTGACACGCCGGTTCGAAGGCCAGTTGATCCAGGCCGCGCTCGAACTCACGCGCGGACGCCGCATCGAAGCGGCGCACAGGCTCGGCATCGGTCGCAACACCATCACGCGCAAGATTCAGGAGTTGGGGCTGGACGATTGAGAGGCTGAGAGGCAATCCCATGCACCCGCGTAAGCCTCCAGAACAGGCCGAATCTAGACGCAAAGCACAGCCGGGGTTGGGCCCCGGCGAGCATTTGCAACGACGAGTTGGCCTGTCTTGGGGGCTTACGCGGGTGCATGGGATTGCCTCTCAGCCTCTGAGCGCGCCGCGACGTCGAGCCGGCGCCGCGACGTGTTCAGAGCGCCAGTTCGGCCAGCACGGGCGCGTGGTCGCTCGGCCGCTCGAGCTTGCGCGGTGCCTTGTCGATGGTGCACGCGGTGCACGCCGCTCGCAGCGCCGAGCTGAGCAGGATGTGGTCGATGCGCAGACCCTGGTTCCTGCGGAAAGCCAGGTTGCGGTAGTCCCACCAGCTCCACAGCCGCGGCGGCTGCTCGAACAGCCGGAAAGCGTCGACCAGACCGAGTGCCAGCAACTCGCGGAAGTGCAGGCGCTCCTCGTCGGTGCACAGGATCTGGCCGGCCAGCGCCAGCGGGTCGTGGACGTCGCGGTCCTCGGGCGCGATGTTGAAGTCGCCCATCAGCACCAGCCTGGGGCAGCGCGCCAGTTCGTCGCGCACCCAGTCGCGCAGCGCATCGAGCCAGCGCATCTTGTAGGCGAACTTGTCGCTGCCCGGGGCCTGGCCGTTCGGGACATAGGCGCCGACGACGCGCAATCCGTCCAGCGTGGCGCAGATCACTCGCGCCTGCTCGTCGGCCAGGCCGGGGATGTTCCTGACGACTGCGCTGATCGGCCGGCGCGCCAGCAGCGCCACGCCGTTGTAGGTCTTCTGGCCGAACCAGGCGCAGTGCCAGCCGGCGGACTCGATCTCGGCGACGGGGAACCTGTCGTCGGTGAGCTTGGTTTCCTGCAGCGCCAGCACGTCGGGCTGCTGCGCAGCCAGCCAGTCCAGCAGGTGCGGCAGCCGCACGGCGAGCGAGTTGACGTTCCAGGTCGCGAGCTTCATGAATTCACCAGGGCACCGATGGCCCGTAGTTTGACGCGTCAGGCCGCCGTCCTTCGCCCAGCGTGGACAATGGCGGCATTGACACCGAGGATCCATGATGCCAAAGGACGCCGAACCAGCCTTCTACGAGCGGGCCGATGCCCACATCAACCTGTCCAACGCCCAGCTGCAGCAGGCCGCACCGGGCGAGGTCAGCGCGTCGATGATGTACGCCACGGCGCGCTTTAATACCTCGCTCAGCGCAGGCAGCTTCGCCACCGGCGCCGAATTCGCCGCGCATCGGCGCCAGAGCATCGAGTACTTCCTGCGCGAATATCGCCTGGCGCTCGAGGAACACATGGACGAGTACATCGCGAACTTCGAGCCGTACATGGAGCGCTCGCGCGGCGGCGCGTGAATCGGTGCCGGCGCCGCCGAGACGCTGCCCGGCGCGCGAAAATGCCTCGCTGAATCGCCCGGCTGCGCGCGCTGCACGGGCGCGCATCCGCGGCGATCGGCCACAACACCCAGCCATCCGAAGGACACCGAACCCATGACCCGACAACTGCTGCGCGCGGCCCTGCTGGCGCTGGCGACCTGCGCGCTCGCGCCGGCGCTGGCCCAGGGCACGATCAAGATCGGCGAGGTCAACAGCTACAAGGTGCAGCCGGCCTTTCTCGAGCCCTACAAGAAGGGCATGGAACTGGCCGTCGACGAGATCAACGCCGCCGGCGGCCTGAACGGCAGGAAGCTGCAGCTGATCACGCGCGACGACAACGGCAGCCCTGGTGAAGCGGTGCGCGCTGCCGAGGAGCTGGTCTCGCGCGAGCAGGTGGACGTGCTGGCGGGTGGCTTCCTGTCGCACCTCGGCCTGGCACTGGCCGACTTCGCCCGGCAGAAGAAGGTCTTCTATCTGGCTTCGGAACCCCTCACCGACAAGATCGTCTGGGGCAGCGGCAATGCGTACACGTTCAGGCTGCGCCCTTCGACCTACATGCTGTCGGCGATGTTGGTGCCCGAGGCGGCAAAGCTGGGCCGCAAGCGCTGGGCCGTCGTCTACCCCAACTACGAGTACGGCCAGTCGGCAGTGGCGACCTTCAAGCAGTTGCTCAAGGCCGCGCAGCCCGGTGTCGAGTTCGTCGCCGAGCAGGCGCCGCCGCTGGGCAAGCTCGATGCCGGCAGCGTGGTGCAGGCGCTGGCCGACGCCAGGCCGGATGCGATCTTCAACGTGCTGTTCGGAGCGGACCTGGCCAGGTTCGTCCGCGAGGGCAACACGCGCGGGCTGTTCCAGGGGCGCGAGGTGGTGAGCATGCTCACCGGCGAGCCCGAGTACCTCGATACGCTGAAGGACGAGACGCCCAATGGCTGGATCGTCACCGGTTACCCCTGGTACGGCATCCAGACCCCCGCGCACAAGGCTTTCTTCCTCGCCTACCACCGCAGGTACGACGACTACCCGCGACTCGGCTCGGTGGTCGGCTACAGCACGATCAAGTCGCTCGCCGCCGGCATCGCCAAGGCACGCGGCACCGAGACCACGAAGCTGATCGCCGCATTCGAAGGTCTGGTCGTCGAGACGCCGTTCGGCCGCGTCACCTATCGCGCCCAGGACCATCAGTCGACGATGGGTGCCTATGTCGGCAAGACGAGGAACGACGGCGGCAAGGGGGTGATGGTGGACTACCGCTATCTCGATGGCGCCAGCTTCCAGCCCAGCGATGCCGAGGTCAGGAAGCTGCGCCCGGTGCACTGAACACGAGCCCTGACCGAGCTGGCAGCGCGGCGCATCGCCTCGAAACCGCGGCCGCCTCGCGGCGCACGTTGGCATGGGGTTCGGCCCGACGGCTCGCCCGCCTGCAGCGCCGGCCCCGGGGTGAGGGCAGGCCGACGCGGCTGAAAATCGGCCAGGTGCAGCGTCGATCCGGTTCGGGCATGGCGCCGGGGCCGGGCCTGACAAGAACGGAGCAGCATGGGGTTTTCGGGGTTAGCGGTCCAGTTGCTCAACGGCCTGGCGTCGGCGTCGTCGCTGTTCCTGGTGGCTGCCGGGTTGTCGCTGATTTTCGGCGTCACGCACATCGTCAACTTTGCCCACGGCTCGTTCTTCATGCTCGGCGTGTACCTGGCCTACACGCTGGTCGAGCGGTTCGGCGCGACGCTGGGTTTCTGGCCCGCGCTGGCGCTGGCGGCGCTGGCGGTGGGTGCGGTCGGCGCGGTCGTCGAGAGGCTGCTGCTGCGGCGCATCTACCATGCCCCCGAGCTTTTCCAACTGCTCGCCACCTTCGCGCTGGTGCTCGTGCTCGAGGACGCGACGCTGTGGCTGTGGGGCCCGGCGGACCTGCTCGGGCCGCGTGCGCCGGGCCTGTCCGGAGCGGTCGAGATCCTGGGGCGGCGTTTCCCTGAGTACGACCTGCTGCTGATCGTCGTCGGCCCGCTGGTGCTGGCCGCGCTGTGGCTGCTGCTGCGGCGCACGCGCTGGGGCGTGCTGGTGCGCGCGGCCACGCAGGATCGCGCGATGGTCGGCGCGCTCGGCGTCAACCAGGCGTGGCTGTTCACCAGCGTGTTCGCTCTCGGTGCGACGTTGGCCGGGCTGGGCGGAGCGCTGCAACTGCCGCGCCAACCGGCCTCGCTCGGGCTGGATCTGCTGACCATCGGCGACGCCTTCGTCGTCGTCGTCGTCGGCGGCATGGGTTCGATTCCGGGCGCGTTCCTTGCGGCGCTGCTGATCGCCGAGGTCAAGGCCTTGTGCATCGGGGTCGGCGCGGTGCAGTGGCTCGGCGTCGAGCTGTCGTTCTCCAAGCTCACGCTGGTGGCCGAGTTCCTGGTGATGGCGCTGGTGCTGGTGCTGCGGCCGTGGGGCCTGCTGGGCCGGCCGCAGGCACCCGGCCACGATCGACGCGCGCAGGAAGCACCGCTGCATCGTGCCGGCGCGGCATTTCGGGTCGCCGCCGTGGTGCTGCTGGCCGGGCTGTTCGTCCTGCCGCTGGCCAGCGCCGGCAGCCCCTACGTCACGGTGCTGGCGATCGACCTGCTGACGGCGGCGCTGTTTGCCACCAGCCTGCACTTCATCGTCGGCCCGGGCGGCATGCACTCGTTCGGTCACGCGGCCTACTTCGGGCTCGGCGCCTATGCCGCGGCGCTGCTGACGCTGAAGGCGGGACTTGCGATGGCGCCAGCGCTGCTGCTGGCGCCGCTGGTGGCCGCAGCCGGAGCAATCGTCTTCGGCTGGTTCTGCGTGCGGCTGTCGGGCATCTACCTGGCGATGTTGACGTTGGCGTTCGGCCAGATCATCTGGTCGATCGCGTTCCAGTGGGACGCCTTCACCGGTGGCAGCAACGGCCTGACCGGCGTCTGGCCCGCCGCGTGGGCGGCGGACCACCGGAGCTTCTACTGGCTCGCGCTGGTGTTGGTGGCCGCGAGCGTGCTGGCGCTGCGCCGCATGCTGCATTCGCCGTTCGGCCTTGCGCTGCGCGCCACGCGCGATTCACCGCTGCGCGCCGAGGCGATCGGCATCGACGCCCGGCGCGTGCAGTGGGCGGCATTCGTCATCGCGGCATTCTTTGCCGGGCTGGCCGGAGCGCTGGTGGCCTTCAGCAAGGGCAGCATCGCCCCCGATGTGATGGCGGTGGGCAAGTCGGTCGACGCACTGGTGATGGTGCTGCTCGGTGGCGTGCAGACGATCTCGGGGCCGCTCGTCGGCGCCGTGGCGTTCACCTGGCTGCAGGACACGCTGGCACGCGCCACCGACTACTGGCGCGCGCTGCTCGGTGGCGTCGTGCTGCTGCTGGTG
>JBBIPS010000138.1:0-7666 GCA_037442725.1 Burkholderiales bacterium
GTCGGAACGCCGCACCGCGATGCTGATGGACCCGGTGCTCTCCAACCTGCCGGCCTTCCTGGTCGAGCACGGCGGCCTGAACTCCGGCTTCATGATCGCGCAGGTGACCTCGGCGGCGCTGGCCTCGGAGAACAAGTCGCTCGCGCACCCGGCCAGCGTCGATTCGCTGCCCACCTCGGCGAACCAGGAGGACCACGTCTCGATGGCCGCCTTCGCGGCGCGGCGCCTGCAGCCGATGATCGACAACACGGCGCACATCCTGGGCATCGAGCTGCTCGCCGCGGCGCAGGGCATCGACTTCCTGCGCCCGCTCGCGAGCAGCCCGGCGCTCGAGCAGGCGCACGCGCTGCTGCGCGCGCAGTGCGCGACGGTGCGGCGCGATCGCGCGCTTGCCGCCGACATCGGGCGCGCCACTGCGCTCGTCACCGACGGTGCGCTCTCGAGCGTGTTGCGCGCCATCGAGGGCTTGCCCGCGTTGTGGATCGCCGCTTGACCGGGCACCATCGCCGTTTCCGTCTTTCCCCCATGAAGGAGTGAGCATGAAGATCGTCCAGACCCTCGTTGCCGGCGCTGCCGGCGCTGTGTTGCTGGCCGGCGCCGCGCAGGCGCAGGAGACCCCGGTGGCGGTCGGCCTGTCGGGCTGGACCGGCTTCGCGCCGCTGACGCTGGCGCGGCAGGCCGGGTTGTTCAAGAAGCACGGGCTCGATGTGTCGCTGAAGAAGATCCCGCAGAAGGACCGCCACCTGGCGATCGCCTCGGGCGACATCCAGTGCGCCGCGACGACGGTCGAGACCTGGGTGGTGTGGAACGCCAACGGCGTGGCGACGACGCAGATCTTCCAGCTCGACAAGAGCTACGGCGCCGACGGCATCGTGGTCAAGCCGGGCATCACGAAGATCAGCGACCTCAAGGGCAAGACGGTGGCCGCCAGCGCGCCGGGCACCTCGCCGTACTTCGGGCTGGCCTGGATGCTCAAGAAGAACGGCCTGTCGGTGAAGGACATCAAGGTCGTCAATCTCGAGCCGCAGGCCGCCGCCAACGCGATGATCGCCGGCACCGCGGGCATCGACGCGGCGATGACCTACGAGCCCTACCTCGGCGCGGTGCGCGCCAAGCCCGAGGCCGGCAAGATCCTCGCTACCACGCTCGACTACCCGATGGTGATGGACACGCTGGGTTGCACGCCCAAGTTCCTGGCCGAGCACCCGGCCGCGGCCAAGGCGCTGGCCGACGGCTACTTCGACGCGCTGGCGATGATCAAGGCTGACCCGAAGAAGAGCTACGAGATCATGGGCGCCGACGTCAAGCAGAGCGCCGAGGCCTTCGAGAAGAGCGCGGCCTACCTGCGCTGGCAGGACCGCGAGGCGAACCAGAAGTTCTTCGCCGCCGAGCACGCCCAGTTCAGCAAGGAGGCGGCCGATCTGCTGCTCGAGGCCGGCGTCATCAAGTCGGTGCCGGACCTGTCCAGGCTGGCCGATACGCGCTTCCTGAAGTAGCCCGCGGATGAAGCCGCTGACCCCGGTGGCACCGGGCGCGCGCGTCGTGCTCGGTGTGAGCTTCTTCGTGATCTTCGTCGGCGTCTGGTCGCTCGCGACCTTCGGCGGCTACGTCCAGCGGACCTTCCTGGCCGACCCGCTGACGATGCTCGCCAGCGGCTACACGCTGCTGGCCGAGGCGGGCTTTGCCGTCGACATCGGCATGACGGTGTGGCGCGTGGTCGGCGGCTTCGCGCTGGCCGCCGCACTGGCCTTGCCGCTGGGCGTCGCGATGGGCGCGTACAAGCCGGTGGAGGCGTTCTTCGAGCCCTTCGTCTCGTTCGCGCGCTACCTGCCGGCCAGCGCCTTCATCCCGCTGCTGATCCTGTGGGCCGGCATCGGCGAGGCGCAGAAGCTCGCGGTGATCTTCATCGGCAGTTTCTTCAACCTGGTGCTGATGATCGCGGTGACGGTGGGCAACACGCGGCGCGACCTGGTCGAGGCCGCCTACACGCTGGGCGTGAGCCCGCGCGGGCTGATCCGCCGCGTGCTGGTCCCGGGTGCGGCGCCCGAGATCGCCGAGCAGTTGCGCATGGTGCTGGGCTGGGCCTGGACGTACGTGATCGTCGCCGAGCTGATCGGCGCCTCCAGCGGCATCGGCCACATGATCACCGACAGCCAGGCGCTGCTGGCCACCGACCAGATCATCTTCGGCATCATCGTCATCGGCCTGATCGGGCTGGCCAGCGACCTGCTGTTCAAGGCCGCCAACCGCTGGTTCTTCCCGTGGGCCCAGCTCGGCCGATGACCGGACGGCGGGACTGCGATGGCTGACATCCTCTCGGTGCGCGGCGTCTCGCGCCGCTTCCGATCGAGCCAGGGCGAAACGCTGGCGCTCGAGGCCACCGACCTCGAAGTCGCCGAGAACGACTTCATCACCATCCTCGGCCCGAGCGGCTGCGGCAAGAGCACGCTGCTGCGCATCGTCGCCGGCCTGGACGCCCCGACCACCGGCGAGGTGCTGCTCGACGGACAGCGCATCAGCGGCCCCGGCGCCGACCGTGGCATGGTGTTCCAGAGCTACACGCTGTTCCCGTGGCTGACGGTGCTCGACAACGTCTGCTTCGGCCTGCGCGAGCGCGGCCTGGCGCGCGCGCAGCAGGTCGAGCTGGCGCACGGCTACCTGGGCAAGGTGGGGCTCGCCGGCTTCGACCAGCACTACCCCAGGCAGCTCTCGGGCGGCATGCAGCAGCGCACCGCGCTGGCGCGCGCGCTGGCCAACCGGCCACGCATGCTGCTGATGGACGAGCCTTTCGGCGCGCTGGACCACCAGACGCGCGAGCTGATGCAGGAGCTGCTGCTCGGCATCTGGGAGGCCGAGGCGACCACCGTGCTGTTCGTCACCCACGACATCGACGAGGCCGTGTTCGTCGGCAGCCGCGTCGCGGTGATGAGCGCGCGCCCCGGCCGCATCAAGCTCGACCGCGCGGTAGCGCTGCCGCACCCGCGCCACTACTCGGTGAAGACGACGCCGGTGTTCGCCGAGCTCAAGGCCGAGCTGACCGAGAGCGTTCGCGCCGAGGTGCTGGCGGCGCAGGTGGCGGCGGCGTAGGCGCCACCTGCGCGGTCGCGCGACGCTGCCGCGCCGGGCTACTTCAGCTGCTGCAGCATCCGGCCCATCTGCTGGTGCACGGCGTTGACCGCCTTGAGCGGGCGCACCATGACCTTGAAGTCGACGATGCGGCCGGCGTCGTTCCAGCGTATCAGGTCGACGCCGTTGACCACGAGGCCGTCGATCTCGGTGACGAACTCGAGCAGCGCGTCGCGCGCGCCGACGATCTCGCGCTCGTAGCGGAAGTGCTCGTTATTGAGCACGTGCATCGCGCCCATCAGATACAGCCGCGTGATCGCCTTGCCGCGCTGCGGCGTGTGCACCACGGGCGAGTGGAACACGACGTCGTCGTCGAGCAGCGCGTCGAGCGCGGCCGGATCGCGGTTGCGGACCACGTCGTGCCAGGCGGCGAGCGGGGCGGGGCAGGTCATCGGCAGCTCCGGTGGCTTGGGTCGGGCGCGGCAGTGATCAGCACTCGACGATGTTGACGGCCAGTCCGCCGCGCGCGGTTTCCTTGTACTTGGTCATCATGTCGGCACCGGTCTCGCGCATCGTCTTGATCACCCGATCGAGGCTGACGAAGTGGGTGCCGTCGCCGCGCAGCGCCATGCGCGCGGCGTTGATGGCCTTGACGGCGGCGATCGCGTTGCGCTCGATGCAGGGGATCTGCACCAGGCCGCCGACCGGGTCGCAGGTCAGGCCGAGGTGGTGCTCCATGCCGATCTCGGCGGCGTTCTCGACCTGCTCGGGCGTGCCGCCGAGCACGGCGCACAGCGCACCGGCGGCCATCGAGCAGGCCACGCCGACTTCGCCCTGGCAGCCGACCTCGGCGCCCGAGATCGACGCGTTCTCCTTGTAGAGCATGCCGATCGCTGCGGCGGTGAGCAGGAAGTCGATGACGCCGGCGTCGGTCGCGCCGTAAACGAAGCGGGCGTAGTAGTGCAGCACCGCCGGCACGATGCCGGCCGCGCCGTTGGTCGGTGCGGTGACGACACGCCCGCCCGCGGCGTTCTCCTCGTTCACCGCCAGCGCATACAGGTTGACCCAGTCGAGCACCTGCAGCGGGTCGCGCAGCGCGGCCTCGGGATGGCTCGTCAGCGAGCGGTGCAGCGCAGCGGCGCGGCGCCTGACCTTGAAGCCGCCGGGCAGCACGCCCTCGGTGCGGCAGCCGCGCGCGACGCAGTCCTGCATGACCTGCCAGATGTGCAGCAGGCCGGCGTCGATCTCGGCGTCGCTGTGCCCGGCCTTGCCGAGGCAGCGCTCGTTGGCGCGCATCAGCGCGGCGATGCTGCAGCCGTGCTCGCGCACCTGCGCCAGCAACTCGTCGGCGCTGTGGAACGGGTGCGGCAGCACGGTGGCGTCGGGGGCGATCACCTTGTGACGGCTGCCGTCGGCGGCCACCTCGTCGCTGACCACGAAGCCGCCGCCGACCGAGTAGTAGACGCGGTTGGCCAGCTCGGCGCCGGCGGCGTCGAAGGCGACGAAGCGCATGCCGTTGGTGTGCACCGGCAGCCGCTCGCGCCGGTTGAAGCGCAGGTCGGTGCTCTCGTCGAAGCCGATGCGCCGGCCGTCGGGCAACTGCAGCGCATGGTCGCGACGCAGCGCGGCGAGCCAGCGCGGAATGGCTTCGACCTCGACCGTGTCGGGCTCATGGCCGAGCAGTCCGAGCAGCACCGCCTTGTCGCTGCCGTGGCCCTTGCCGGTGGCGCCGAGCGAGCCGTGGAGCTGGCACGTCAGCCGCTCGACGCGGCCGATGAGGTCGTCCTTGGCCAGGCGCTGCATGAACATCCGCGCCGCGCGCATCGGTCCGACGGTGTGCGAGCTGCTCGGCCCGATGCCGATCTTGAACAGGTCGAAGACCGAGACGGCCATGGTCCGGCTCGTCAGGCGGGGCGCCGCCGCGTCGCGGGACTGGTCTTCGCGGCTGGCGCCGCAGCGTCGAGGCACGCGCCGGCGCTCGGGCGATCGGGCACCGGCGCGGTCATGAGCTCACCCGGCGGCGGGGTCGCACGCCGGAATGCAGCGCCAGGCCAGGTTGCGGTCGCCCCAGACGTTGTCGACGCGGCCCACCGGCGCCCAGTACTTGGCGTAGCGCAGGCCGGGCAGCGGGTAGGCGGCATCCTCGCGGCTGTAGGCGTGCTGCCAGTCGTCGCGCAGCAGCGACTGCAGCGTGTGCGGCGCGTTGTGCAGCGGGTTGTCGTCGCGCGGCCAGGTGCCGTCCTCGACGCGGCGGATCTCGTCGCGGATCGCGATCATCGCGTCGCAGAAGCGGTCGAGCTCGGCGCGCGGCTCGCTCTCGGTGGGCTCGACCATCAGCGTGCCGGCGACCGGGAAGCTCAGCGTCGGCGCATGGAAGCCGTAGTCGATCAGCCGCTTGGCGACGTCCTCGGCGCCGATGCCGGTGGCGTCCTTGAGCGGGCGCAGGTCGAGGATGCACTCGTGCGCGACGCCGCCGCCCTTGACGCCTTCGACGCCGCAACTGAAGTGGATGTCGTAGTGGTCGGCGAGCCGTGCGGCGACGTAGTTGGCCGACAGGATCGCGGTCTCGGTGGCGGCGGTCAGGCCTGGCGCACCCATCATGCGGATGTACATCCAGCTGATCGGCAGCACCGCGGCATTGCCCAGCGGCGCCGCGGCCACCGGCCCGACGACGCCGGCGCCGGGCAGGAACGGCACCAGGTCGGCGGCCACGCACACCGGGCCGACGCCGGGGCCGCCGCCGCCGTGCGGGATGCAGAAGGTCTTGTGCAGGTTCAGGTGGCTGACGTCGCCGCCGAACTCGCCCGGTGCGGCCACGCCGGCGAGCGCGTTCATGTTGGCGCCGTCGACATAGACGCGCCCGCCGTACTGGTGCACCAGCGCGCACAGCCGGGTGACGCCGGTCTCGAACACGCCGTAGGTCGACGGGTAGGTGATCATCATCGCCGCCAGCGCATCGGCGTGCTGCCGGCACTTGGCCTCGAGGTCGGCCAGGTCGACGCTGCCGTGCGCGTCGCACTTGACGACGACCACCTGCAGCCCGGCCAGGTGCGCGCTGGCCGGGTTGGTGCCGTGCGCCGACTCGGGGATCAGGCAGATGTCGCGCTGAGCCTGGCCGCGCGCGGCGTGCCAGGCACGGATCGCGAGCAGCCCGGAGTATTCGCCCTGCGCGCCGGCGTTGGGCTGCAGGCTGACGCCGGCATAACCCGTGATTGCAGCGAGCCAGGCGCACAGCTGGTCGCTCAGCTCACGGTAGCCCTGCAGCTGGTCGGCCGGGGCGTACGGGTGGACGTCGGCGAACTCGGGCCAGGTGACGGGGATCATCTCGCTCGTCGCGTTGAGCTTCATCGTGCACGAGCCGAGCGGGATCATCGAGCGGTCCAGCGCCAGGTCCTGGTCGGCCAGGCCGCGCAGGTAGCGCAGCATCCGGGTCTCGCTGTGGTGGCTGTTGAACACCGGGTGCGTCAGGAACTCGCTGCGCCGTGCCAGTGCGGGCGGCAGCAGGGTGGCCACACCGGCCTCGAAGCGCTCGAACGTCGGCAGCGCCTGGCCGGGCGCGAACAGCGCGCCGAACACGCGCCACAGTGCCGCCAGGTCGGCACGCGTGGTGGTCTCGTCGAGCGTGATGCCGACGCTGGCGTCGCTGGCGCGGCGCAGGTTCATTCCCGCGGCGCGGGCGGCATCGAGCAGCGCCGTCGTGCGTTCGCCGCAGACGACCTCGAGCGTGTCGAAGGCCGACTCGTGCGCGAGCCTGCAGCCGAGCGACGCGAGCCCGGCGGCGAGCACCGCGGTGTAGCTGGCGACGCGGCCGGCGATGCGCTTGAGGCCCTCGGGCCCGTGGTACACGGCGTACATCGCCGCCACCACGGCCGGCAGCACCTGCGCGGTGCAGATGTTGGAGGTGGCCTTGTCGCGCCGGATGTGCTGCTCGCGCGTCTGCAGCGCCAGCCGGTACGCCGGGGCACCGTGCACGTCGACACTGACGCCGACCAGGCGGCCGGGCATCGAGCGCTTGAACTCGTCGCGCGTGGCCAGGTAGGCGGCATGCGGGCCGCCGGCGCCCATCGGCATGCCCAAGCGCTGCGTGCTGCCGACAACGATGTCGGCGCCCTGTTCGCCGGGTGCGGCCAGCAGCGTCAGCGCCAGCAGGTCGGCGGCGACGATGACCAGGCCGCCGCGCGCATGCACGGCGTCGGCCAGCGGCTGCAGCGGCTGCACGCGGCCGGTCACGCCGGGGTACTGGAACAGCGCGGCGAAGCAGTCGGTCTGACCCGCCGAGGCCGCCGGGCCGGTCACGACCGCGATGCTGAGCGGTGCGGCGCGCGTGCGGAGCACCGCCAGCGTCTGCGGCAGCACGTCGTCGGCGACGAAGACGGTCCGGCTCTTGCTGCGGCCGGCGCGCAGCGCCAGCGTCATCGCCTCGGCGGCGGCGGTGGCCTCGTCGAGCATCGACGCGTTGGCGATCGCCATCGCGGTGAGGTCGCAGACCAGGGTCTGGAAGTTGACCAGCGCCTCCATGCGTCCCTGCGAGATCTCGGCCTGGTAGGGCGTGTAAGCGGTGTACCAGGCCGGGTTCTCGAGCACGTTGCGCAGGATGACG
>JBBIPS010000139.1:0-7652 GCA_037442725.1 Burkholderiales bacterium
GGGGTTGGCCGACAGCGCCTGCACGGCACCTTGCGCCACCAGCTGGCCGCCGCGGCGGCCAGCGCCGGGACCGATGTCGATGATGTGGTCGGCGCGGCGGATGGTGTCCTCGTCGTGCTCGACCACCACCAGCGTGTTGCCCTTGTCGCCGAGGCGCGCCAGCGCGTCGAGCAGGATGCGGTTGTCGCGCGGATGCAGCCCGATCGTCGGCTCGTCGAGCACGTAGCACACGCCCTGCAGGTTGCTGCCGAGCTGCGCGGCCAGGCGGATGCGCTGCGCCTCGCCACCCGACAGCGTCGGCGCCGCGCGGTCGAGCGTCAGGTAGCCCAGGCCGACTTCCTCGAGGAAGCGCAGCCGGCTGCCGATCTCGCTGACGACGTCGCGCGCCACCGCCGCATCGCGGCCGTCGAGCCGCAGCGCATCGACCCAGGCGCGCGCGTCGCCGACGGCCCACTGCGCCACGCTCGTGATCGGCTGGCCGTCGAACGTGATCGCGCGCGCCACCGCGTTCAGCCGCGTGCCGCCACACTCCGGGCACGGCTCGCCGCCGACGCCCTCGACCTCGGGCTCGTCGGCCGGGAAGCTCTGCTCGCGCCCGTTCGGGTCGTCGTCGCGCACCGAGTCGTCGTAGGCCTTGCGTTGCTCGCGCGTCAGCGCCAGTCCGGTGCCGACGCAGTGCGGGCACCAGCCGTGCCTGCTGTTGTAGCTGAACATGCGCGGGTCCGGCTCGGCGTAGCTGGTGCCGCATTGCGGGCACGCGCGTCGGGTCGAGAACACCTGGACCGCGCCGATCGCCGCGGTGTCCTCGCCCGCGGCGAGCGCGCGCTGCAGGCCATCGAGCGGCGCCAGCACGTGCAGCACGCCCTTGCCCAGGTCGAGCGCCTTGGCGAGCAGCTCGCGCAGCGCGGCCTCGCGGTCGGCACTGACGACCAGGTCGCCCACCGGCAACTCGAGCGTGTGCTCCCTGAAGCGGTCCAGGCGCGGCCACGGGTCGATCCTGACGAACTCGCCGTCGACGCGCAGGTGGCTGTGGCCGCGCGCCCTGGCCCACTTGGCCAGATCGGTGTAGAGCCCTTTGCGGTTGACCACCAGCGGCGCGAGCAGGCCGACATGGCGACCGCGGAAGTCGCGCAGGATCTGCGCCGCGATGCTCTCGACGCTCTGCGGCCGCACCTCGGCGCCGTCGTGCACGCAGTGCTGCAGCCCGAGCTTGACCCACAGCAGGCGCAGGTAGTGCCAGACCTCGGTGGTCGTGGCCACCGTGCTCTTGCGCCCGCCGCGCGACAGCCGCTGCTCGATCGCCACCGTCGGCGGGATGCCGTAGACCGCGTCCACCTCGGGCCGGCCCGCCGGCTGCACGATGCTGCGCGCGTAGGCGTTGAGCGATTCGAGATAGCGGCGCTGGCCCTCGTGGAAGAGGATGTCGAAGGCCAGCGTGCTCTTGCCCGAACCCGAGACACCGGTGATGACGTTGAACTTGCCGCGCGGGATGTCGACCGTCAGGCTCTTCAGGTTGTGCTCGCGCGCGTTGACGATGCGGATCGATTCGTCCGCGCCGCCGGCCTCGCGCGCTGCGACCCTTCGCTGCCTGACCCGCCATTGCAGCGGCACACCCTCGTGCGCGGCGGGCGCGCCGACGCCGAGCGAGGTCTCGTACTCGCGCAACGCGCGGCCGGTGTGCGAGGCGGCGTGCGCCTTCACGTCGTCGGGCGTGCCGGTGCAGACGATCTCGCCGCCGGCGTCGCCGCCTTCGGGGCCGAGGTCGACGATCCAGTCGGCGGCGCGTATCACGTCGAGGTTGTGCTCGATCACGACCAGCGAGTGGCCGGCGTCGAGCAGCTTGCGCAGCGCGCGCATCAGCCTGGCGACGTCGTCGAAGTGCAGCCCGGTGGTCGGCTCGTCGAACAGGAACAGCGTGCCCTTCTTCGCCACCGGCTGGCGCGCACCCCAGGCAGCGTCGCCCACGGCGTCGGCCAGGAACCCGGCCAGCTTCAGTCGCTGCGCCTCGCCACCCGACAGCGTCGGCACCGGCTGGCCCAGGCGCACGTAGTCCATGCCGACGTCGACGATCGGCTGCAGCCTCGCGACGACGCCAAGGTCGCCGCTGAAGACGATGCAGGCCTCGGCGACGGTCAGCTCGAGCACGTCGGCCACCGACAGGCGGTACGGCCCGCGCACCAGCTTGACCTCGAGCAGCTCGGCGCGGAAGCGCCTGCCGTCGCAATCGGGGCAACGCAGGTAGACGTCGCTGAGGAACTGCATCTCGACGTGCTCGAAGCCCGAGCCGCCGCAGGTCGGGCAGCGGCCGTCACCGGCGTTGAAGCTGAACATGCCGGCACCGTAGTTGCGCTCGATGGCCAGCGGCGCCTGCGCGAACAGTTTGCGCACTTCGTCGAAGGCACCGACATAGCTCGCCGGGTTCGAGCGCGCCGTCTTACCGATCGGGCTCTGGTCGACGAACACCACGTCGGCGAGCAGGTCGGTGCCGAGCAGCCGGTCGAACGCGCCGGCGCTCTCGGTCGGCTTGCCGAAGTGGCGCAGCAGCGCCGGCACCAGCACGTCCTGCACCAGCGTGCTCTTGCCCGAACCCGAGACGCCGGTGACGACGCACAGCCGCTGCAGCGGGAACTCGACCTGCAGATGCTTGAGGTTGTGCTCGCGCGCGCCTTCGAGGATCAGCTTCGGTGTCGCGGCGCCGACGGGGCGGCGCAGCCCGATGCCCACATGCTTGCGTGCGCCGAGGTACGCGCCGGTCAGCGTGTCGGCTGCGCGTGCCGCCGCTGGCGTGCCGTCGAAGACGATGCGCCCGCCGCGTTCGCCCGGGCCCGGGCCCATGTCGATGAGCCGGTCGGCGGCCAGCATCACCGCCGGGTCGTGCTCGACCACCACCAGCGTGTTGCCGGCGTCGCGCAGCCGGTGCATCGCCTCGACGATGCGGCCCATATCGCGCGGGTGCAGCCCGATGCTCGGCTCGTCGAGCACGAACATCGTGTTGACCAGGGAGGTGCCGAGCGCGGTCGTCAGGTTGATGCGCTGCACCTCGCCGCCGGACAACGTGCGGCTCTGCCGATCCAGCGTCAGGTAGCCCAGGCCGACGTCGCACAGGTACTTGAGCCGCGTGCGGATCTCGCCGAGCAGCAGCTCGAGCGCTTCGTCGAGCACCGTCGACGGCAGCGACAGGCCGGCGAAGAAGCGCTGCAGCCGATCGATCGGCAGCAGCATCAGGTCGTGCAGGCTCAGTCCCGGCAGCGCCTCGAGCTGCGCGTGCGACCACTGCGTGCCGACCGGCATGAAGCGCTGCCCGGGCGGGATCACGCCGTCGGCGTCGACCTTCGATCCCAGCCGCCACAGCAATGCCTCGACCCCGAGCCGCGCGCCGCCGCAGACGCCGCACGGCGTGTAGCTGCGGTACTTGGACAAGAGCACGCGGATGTGCATCTTGTAGGCCTTGCTCTCGAGGTAGCCAAAGAAGCGGCGCACGCCATACCACTGCCTGTTCCAGTTGCCGCTCCAGTGCGGCGAGCCCTCGATGACCCAGTCGCGCTGCGCCTGCGTGAGCTGGCTCCACGCCGTGTCGCGCGGGATGCCGGCGTCGCCGGCGTACTTCAGCAGATCGTCCTGGCAGTCCTTCCAGGCGGGGGTCTGCAGCGGCTTGATGGCACCGTTGCGCAGGGTCTTGCGCGCATCCGGGATCACCAGCCCGAAGTCGATGCCGATCACGCGGCCGAAGCCGCGGCAGGCCGCGCAGGCGCCGAACGCCGAGTTGAAGCTGAACAGCGCCGGTTGCGGCTCGGCATAGCGCAGGTCGCTGTCGGGGCAGTGCAGGCCGCTGGAGTAGCGCCACAGCTCGGGCTCGGCGCCGTCCTTCAGCGCGTGGACGTCGACGCGCCCGCCGCCGCGTCGCAGCGACAGCTCGATCGCCTCGACCACCCGCGCCTTGTCGGCGCCGACGATGCGCAGCCGGTCGGCGACCACGTCCAGTACCTTGCGCGCGTCGACGATGCGCTCGGCCTGCACGCGGGTGAACCCCGCAGCCGACAGCCATTGCTCGACCTCGGCCGGCGTCACGCCCGCGGGCAGCTCGACCGGAAACGTGATCACCAGGCGCGGATCGCCCGCAGCCGCCGCGCGTTCGAGCAGATCGGCGTGGATCGTCTCCGGCGTATCGTGCCGCACGCGCTGCGCCGTCCGGCGGTCGAAAAGTTCGGCACCACGCGCGAACAGCAACTTCAGGTGGTCGTTCAGCTCGGTCATCGTGCCGACCGTCGAGCGCGACGTGCGCACCGGGTTGGTCTGGTCGATCGCAATGGCCGGCGGCACGCCGTCGACGCGGTCCACCGCGGGCCGGTCCATGCGGTCGAGGAACTGGCGCGCGTAGGCGCTGAAGGTCTCGACATAGCGCCGCTGGCCCTCGGCGTACAGCGTGTCGAAGACCAGGCTCGACTTGCCCGAGCCGCTGACGCCGGTCACCACCGTCATCTCGCCGGAGCGGATGTCGAGGTCGAGGTTCTTCAGGTTGTGCTGGCGCGCACCGCGGATGCGGATGACCCCGTCGCTCATGGATGGCTTCCGGTAGGCAAGGCGGGAGATTCTAGGGATCACCGGCAGGTACGGCGCGGCCGCATCGACACTGCCGCGGCCGATACCGGGCACGGCAAGTGAAACAACACCAAGCGATCCCAGGAGCGATGTCCCGATCGTTGTTGAACGCGGCCGGATGACGGCTTCTCGTTCGTGATGCTATGCGGCGTTGCGTTCGGCTTCGGCGACGCTGGCGGACTTGGCTTTCAATGCGGCGAAGAGAGCCTTCATGTCGCGGTGCCCGCGCAGCTTTCGGAATCGGCCCTTGGCATCGCTCAGCGCGTCTGCGATCCAACGCAGCGTCATCTGTCCGTCTGAACCACACCGGGTTTCGAGGAGGCCTGTTGGCTTGAGTCAGACCGGGTTGATCTGATGGTCAAGTGGCTGCTTGGGTCTTTGGATTCTCTCTCTTCGAGCCCCCCGCAGGGGCCGCCGGAGGCCCCCCGGTTGGGCCATGTACTCATGGTTCAACCCTCCTGCGGCGCTGCCTCTGCGGCGAGCTTGTTTGTGGATGAAGCCTGCCCGTGCTGGCGCCAGTAGTTCGCCTCGGCCTCGGCCGGCGGGATGTAGCCGATGGGCTCGAGTAGGCGATGGTTGTTGAACCACGAGACCCACTCCAGCGTGGCCAGCTCGACCGCCTCGCGGGTCTTCCAGGGTCCTCGCCGGTGGATGAGTTCGGCCTTGTACAGCCCGTTGATGGTCTCGGCCAGCGCGTTGTCGTAGCTGTCGCCGGTGGAGCCCACCGAGGGCTCGATGCCGGCCTCGGCCAGCCGCTCGCTGTAGCGGATCGAGACGTACTGCGAGCCGCGGTCACTGTGGTGCGTCAGCGTGCCATGGCGCCAGGGCTGGCGCGCGTACAACGCCTGCTCCAGCGCGTCAAGGACGAAGTCGGTCTGCATCGAGATGCTGACCCGCCAGCCGACGATGTAGCGTGCGAAGACGTCGATGACGAAGGCGACGTAGACGAAGCCCTGCCAGGTCGAGACGTAGGTGAAGTCCGCCACCCACAGCTGGTTCGGGCGGTCCGCGTAGAACTGCCGGTTCACCCGATCCAGCGGGCACGGCGCCTTGGCGTCGGGCACGGTGGTGCGCACCGCCTTGCCTCGGCGCACACCGCGCAGCCCGGCCAGCCGCATCAGCCGCTCGACGGTGCAGCGTGCCACGATCAGGCCATCGCGCTGCAACTGGCGCCAGACCTTGTCGGCGCCGTAGACCTGCAGGTTCTGGTCGAACACGCGTTGCACCTCGGGCAGCAGCAGGGCATCGCGCTTGGCCCGCTCTGGCCGCAGCGCGGGATTGCGCTGGCGCGCTGCGTGCTGGCGGTACGCCGACGGGGCGACCTGCAACGCTGTGCAGATCGGCTCGACCCCGCAGCGAGCACGGTGCTCGTCGACGAAGGCGTTCACCTCTTGTGAGGGCGGTCGAGCTCCGCCTGGGCGAAATACGCGCTGGCCAGCTTCAGGATCTCGTTGGTCTTGCGCAGTTCGCGCACCTCGCGTTCGAGTTCCTTGATGCGCTGCTGCTCGGCCGTCGTCGGGCCCGGCCGGGCGCCGCTGTCGCGCTCGCCCTGGCGAACCCACTTGCGCAGCGTCTCGCCCGCGCAGCCGATCTTGGCCGCGATCGACTCGATCGCAGCCCACTGCGACGGGTACTGGTCCTTGGCATCAAAGACCATGCGCACTGCGCGCCCGACAACCTCGCCGGGAAGAAGTTGGGGATTTCCTCATGATGGCTTCATCTCCTCGTACGAAGTAGCCTGCCCCGAAGTCGGGGCGGCTCACTGCAGCGCGTGGAAGGCACGGTGGATGTAGGCCACCAGCGCGTCGATGTCGCGCGGCGCCAGTACGTACTTCCAACCCGGCATCGAACTGCCCTCCAGCCCGTCCTCGATCACGCCGCGCAGCCGCGCACGTGTCATGCCGGCCATCGCGGCGGGATCGGTCAGGTCGCGTGGGTGCGGCTCCAGGAAACGGCCAATCCAGCTCTTGGCGGTGCCGTCGGCTGCATGGCAGAAGGCACAGTTGGCTTGGTACAGCGTCTCGCCGCGGCGCTCCAGCGCAGTGGCGCGGCGAAGTTGCGGTGGCGTGTCGTGCACGCGGTAGGTGGCGGCCACGCGTTCGCCACGCCGGGCCGGCACCACCGGTTGCGCGCGCCGATCGGCGTGCTCGATCGGCGGGTGTCCGGCTGGTGGTGCGCCCAGGGGCCGGCGGCCGCCGCCGTTGGGCTGGTCATGGCAGCTGGTGCAGTAGGCGTCGCGCGGGTAGCTCAGCGCCCGCGTCTCCCATGCGGGGCCACCGTCCTGCACGCGCGCATGGTCATGACACGTGATGCAGGCGGTCATGAACAGTCGTTTGCCGCGTTGCTGGTCGGGTGAGAGATGTTCCCACGGCGCGTCCCGCGCGAGCTCGCCGCGCGCGAACGGGAACGCCGCCGCATACCGCTCGTGCCCGGGCCAGCCGTTCGCAGCCGTGTGATAGCGGGTGTTCTCGGCCCGTGCGCGGATGAACTCGCGGCGCACGAAGCCGGCCACGGCGTCGATCTCGCGCGGCGAGAGGATGCTCTCGAAGGCCTTCATCGCCGTGCCGGGCCGGCCGTGCGCGATCGCCTCGCGCATGGCGGGCAGCGTGAGCTTGCGTGACCCCGGATCGGTGAAATCGCGCGGCTTGGGCCACAGGTAGCTGGCGGCCAGCGTGCGCGCATCGCCGGAATAGCCGTGGCAGAAGTAGCAGCGGAAGTTCCACACCTTGCGACCGAGTTCGTGCTCGGCGTCGCCCGCCGTAGCAGAGCCGGGCGTGGCCGCCGCCGACACGCGCACGCCGGGTGGTGCGGGCGTCGCCTGCGCCGGCCCGCAGCCGGGAAGCATGAGCACCAAGAGTGCGCCGGCGGCGGCCAGCGCCAGCGCCAGCGCGCGACTCACGGGGCGCCACGCCGCGCCGGCTTGACGCGGGGTCGGATGAAGGCTTGGAACACGTACTCGGAGACATTGGCAATCTCCTGCTGTTCGAGCACCTTGTCCCAGGCCGGCATTTCGGTGCCCAGCCTGCCTGCCGACACCGCGGCGTAGATCATTG
>JBBIPS010000140.1:0-7628 GCA_037442725.1 Burkholderiales bacterium
CCCCACACCCTGATGGCGCAACATCCGCTGCACGACCCGACCGCCGACCCGCACGCCGGCGCGGCGCGCGAGACGCGCACCACCACGTGCTACATGTGCGCCTGCCGCTGCGGCATCCGTGTCCATCTGCGCGACGGCCAGGTGCGCTACATCGACGGCAACCCCGGGCACCCGCTGAACCAGGGCGTGATCTGCGCCAAGGGCGCGTCGGGGATCATGAAGCAGTACTCGCCGGCGCGCCTGCTCAAGCCGCTCAGGCGCCGGGTCGGCGCCGAGCGCGGTGCCGGCGAATTCGAGCCGATCGAGTGGGAGGACGCCTACGCGCTGCTCACCGAGCGGCTGGCCTCGATCCGCGCCACCGACCCGAAGCGGTTCGCCCTCTTCACCGGGCGCGACCAGATGCAGGCGCTCACCGCGCTGTTCGCGCGCCAGTTCGGCACGCCCAACTACGCTGCCCACGGCGGCTTCTGCTCGGTGAACATGGCCGCCGGGATGATCTACACGATCGGCGGCTCGTTCTGGGAGTTCGGCGGCCCCGACCTCGACCGCGCGCGGCTGTTCGTGATGATCGGCACCGCCGAGGACCATCACTCCAACCCGATGAAGATCGCGCTGGCCAAGTTCAAGCGCGACGGCGGGCGTTTCATCTCGATCAACCCGGTGCGCAGCGGCTATTCGGCCATCGCCGACGAGTGGGTGCCGATCCGCCCCGGCACCGACGGCGCGCTGCTGCTCGCGCTGATCCACGAGATCCTCGCCAGGGGGCTGTACGACCGTGACTTCGTCGTCCGGTACAGCAACGGCGGCGACCTGGTCAACGTCGACGACGGCAGCGACGAATCCGGTTTCTTCGTCCGTACCGAGGTGCCGGCCGAGGAGGCCTGCTACGACCCGCAGAACAAGCTGTGGTGGGACCGGCACACCAACAAGCCCGTCGTCACCCATGCACCGGGGGCCGATCCCTTCCTGCTCGGCGAATTCCGCCTCGACGACGGCACCCGGGTCAAGCCGGCCTTCCAGTTGCTGCAGGAGCGCGTGGCCGAGTACACGCCCGAATGGGCCGAGGCCATCACCGGCATCCCGGCCGGGACGATCCGCCGGCTCGCGCACGAGATGGGCATCACCGCGCGCGACCAGAGGATCGAGCTGCCGATCGCCTGGACCGACGCCTGGGGCGAAGAGCACGACACGGTGACCGGCAACCCGGTGGCGTTCCACGCCATGCGCGGCCTGGCGGCGCACTCCAACGGCTTCCAGAGCGTGCGTGCGCTGGCGTGCCTGATGTCGCTGCTCGGCACCATCGACCGGCCCGGGGGCTTCCGCCACAAGGCGCCGTTCCCGCGCCCGATCCCGCCCTGCGCGCGCACCCCCAACGACCCGCGCGCGGTGCAGCCCGGTCGCCCGCTCGACGGCATGGCGCTGGGCTGGCCGGCCGACCCGGACGACCTGTTCGTCGACGACGACGGCGCGCCGGTGCGCATCGACAAGGCGTTCTCGTGGGAGTACCCGCTGTCGGTGCACGGGATGATGCACAACGTCATCACCAACGCCTGGCGCGGCGACCCGTACCCGATCGACACGCTGTTCATCTTCATGGCCAACATGGCGTGGAACTCGTCGATGAACACGTCCGAAGTGCGGCGCATGTTGAACGACAAGGACGAGCGCGGCGAGTACAAGATTCCTTTCATCGTCGTTGCCGACGCGTTCCAGTCGGAGATGACGGCGTTCGCCGACCTGATCCTGCCCGACACCACCTACCTCGAGCGGCACGACGTGATGTCGATGCTGGATCGACCGATCTCGGAGTTCGACGGCCCGGTCGATTCGGTGCGCATCCCGGTGCTGCCGCCGTCGGGCCAGTGCAAGCCGTTCCAGGAGGTGCTGATCGAACTCGGCACGCGGCTGAAGCTGCCGACCTTCGTGACGAAAGACGGCCGGCGCAAGTACCGCGACTACCCCGACTTCATCGTCAACTGGGAGACCGAGCCCGGCTCGGGCATCGGCTTTCTGGCCGGCTGGCGCGGCCAGGGCGGCGAGAAGTTCCTCGTCGGCGAGCCCAACCCGCGCCAGTGGGAGAGGTACGCGCAGCACGACTGCGTCTACCACCACGAGCTGCCGCGCAGCTTCCAGTACATGCGCAACTGGAACCAGGGCTACCTCGAGTGGTCGCGCGCCAACCGCATCACGCGCTACGCCGAACCGATCCTGATCCACCTGTACTCCGAGGTGCTGCAGCGCTTTCGCAGTGCGGCGCAGGGCAAGGGGCTGACGCGCAAGCCGCCCGAGCACCTGAAGGCGCGCATCGCGACCTATTTCGACCCGTTGCCGTTCTTCCACGAGCCGCTCGAGTCGCACGTCACCGACAAGCACAAGTACCCGCTGGCGGCGATCACGCAGCGGCCGATGGCGATGTACCACTCATGGGACTCGCAGAACGCCTGGCTGCGCCAGATCCACACCTACAACGTGCTGTTCGTCAACACGCGCACGGCGCGCGCGGCGGGCATCGCCGACGGCGACTGGATCCGGGTCGAGTCGCCCTGGGGCCGGGTGCGCTGCATCGCGCGCCACTCGGAGGCGGTCGAGCCCGGCACGGTGTGGACCTGGAACGCAATCGGCAAGTCCGCCGGCGCATGGAACCTCGCGCCCGATGCCAACGAGTCGCGGCTGGGCTTCCTGCTCAACCACCTGATCGCCGACGAGCTGCCGGACGGACCCGGCGGCGCGAAGGTGTCGAACTCCGACCCGGTTACCGGCCAGGCCGGCTGGTACGACGTGCGGGTGCGCATCGTCAAGGCCGAAGCCCCCGGGGCCGAGGCCGAACCTGGTCACTCGGCGCGCAGCCAGCCGCAGTTCGAGCCGCTGCGGCGCTATCTGGGCATGGTGGCGGCTCCGGGGCTGCTCGCCTCGCTGCGGCGCGCGCTGTCGCCGCCCGGAGGCGGGCGGTCATGAGCGCCGCACGGCCGCTCCGAAGGCGCCCGTTCCCCCACGGGGGGACGGCCCGCAGGGTCAAGGGGGTGGCATGAGCCACGTCCAGCTCGCGCTGGTGATCGACCTCAACGTCTGCGTCGGCTGCCATGCCTGCGTCACGAGTTGCAAGGAGTGGAACAGCGGCGGCGCCGCCGGCCCGCTGGCCGACAACAATCCCTACGGCGCCGACCCGGGCGGCACCTTCTTCAACCGCGTGCAGACCTTCGAGGTCGGCGAGTTCCCGCATACCGAGACGGTGCACTTCCCGAAATCGTGCCTGCACTGCGAGGACCCGCCGTGCGTGCCGGTGTGCCCCACCGGCGCGTCGTACAAGCGCGACAGCGACGGCATCGTGCTCGTGGACTACGACAAGTGCATCGGTTGCAAGTACTGCAGTTGGGCCTGCCCCTACGGCGCGCGCGAGTTTGACGAATCGCGCAAGGTGATGACCAAGTGCACGCTGTGCGTCGATCGCATCTACGACACGAAGCTGGCCGAGGCCGATCGCCGGCCGGCCTGCGTGATGGCCTGCCCGACCTCGGCACGCATCTTCGGCGACATCCACGATCCGCAGTCGGCCGTCTCGCGCGCGATCCGCGAGCAGGGCGGCTACGCGCTGATGCCCGAGTGGGGCACGCAGCCGGCCAACCACTACCTGCCGCGCCGCACGACGCGGCTGCGCATCCACGACGACGAACTCGTCCGCGCCGACAACCCGCTGCGCGTCGAGGGCCACCTGCCCAAGCCGAGCGCGGACGCGCCGACGCTCGACGACGCCACCAGTTGGTAGGCACCTCAGTAGGCACCCGACCCCATGCATCCGGCACTCTCCGTCCTCCTGCTGACCACGCTGATCGGCGCCGGGCAAGGCCTGTTCCTGGCCCTGTTCACGGTGCAGAGCTACACCCTCGTCGGCCTGCTGCCGCCAGCGGACACCCAGACCTTCCACGCCGGCGGCAGCGCGCTCGCCCTCGGCTTGCTGGTGGCGGGCCTGGCGGCGTCGTTCTTCCATCTCGGCCGGCCCGGGCGCGCCTGGCGCACGGCGACGCAATGGCGCAGCTCATGGCTGGCGCGCGAGGTCATCGTGCTGCCGGCGTTCATGACGCTGGTCGCGCTGTATGGGCTGGCGCACGCGCTGGCGTGGACGCCGCCGGTTGCGCGCGCGCCGGGCGGGCTGGTCATCGATGCGAGCTTGGTACTCGGTGCGCTCGGCACCGTGCTGGCCTTCGCCCTGTTCGCCTGCACCGCGATGATCTATGCCTGCCTGCGCTTCCTGGCCGAATGGCACACGCCGCTGACGCTGGTCAACTTCGTCCTGCTCGGTGGCGCGTCGGGCTTCACGCTCGCCGCCGCCTGGGCGAGCCTGGCCGCGCCGGGGCTGGTGGACTTCCTCGCCGGCTGGGCGATGGTGATCACCGCGCTGGCGCTGGTCGGCCGCGCCGCCACGCTGTGGCGCAACGCGCGCCTGGCGCCGAGGTCGACGATCCAGTCGGCCATCGGCATCAAGCACCCGAGGGTGGTGCAGAAGTCGCAGGGCTTCATGGGCGGCTCGTTCAACACGCGCGAGTTCTTCCATGGCGCGGCGCCTGGACAACTGCGGCGCGCGAAGCACGCGTTCGTGCTGCTGGCCTTCATCGTCCCGCTGGTCCTGCTGCTCGCCGGCCGCGGCACATCGTCGGCACGGCTGCTCGCGCTCGCGTTCGCGCTCCAGTACCTCGGCCTGCTCGCCGAGCGCTGGTTCTTCTTCGCGCAGGCCCGGCATCCGCAGAACCTGTACTACCAGGCGGTGTCGTGATGCGAGGCTGGCGCGCGACCGTCCTTGGCACCGGCGCGATGCTGGTCGCGACGTCGGTGCACGCTGCCGGCAGCGCCGCGGCTGCCGGCACTGCCGTGCCGTGGTGGGTGTGGCCGCTGGCGCTGTTCGCGGCCTGCTTCCTGATGGGCATCGTCGCGGTGCCGGCGGGCATCGGCGGGGGCACGCTGTTCGTGCCGATCGTCGGCAGCTTCTTTCCGTTCCACCTCGACTTCGTCCGCGGCGCCGGGTTGATGGTGGCGCTGGCCAGCGCGCTGGCCGCCGGGCCGATGCTGCTGCGCAGCGGCATCGGCAGCCTGCGTCTGGCCCTGCCGCTGGCGGTGCTGGCGTCGGCCAGTTCGATCGGCGGCGCGATGCTCGGGCTGGCGCTGCCGGCGCACGTGGTGCAGGTCCTGCTCGGCGTCGTCGTGCTGGGCATCGTCGCGCTGATGTTCGTGTTCAGGAAGTCCGAGTTTCCGCGTGTCGACCGGCCGGATGCGCTGGCGCAGGCGCTGGCGCTGCACGGCGTCTTCATCGACGGCGCGTCGGGCCGGGCCGTGCAGTGGCGCGTGCACCGCACGCTGCCCGCGTTGCTCGTCTTCCTGGCCATCGGGGTGCTGGCCGGCATGTTCGGCATCGGTGCGGGCTGGGCCAACGTGCCGGCGCTCAACCTGCTGATGGGCGCACCGCTGAAGGTGGCCGCGGGCACCTCGGGCGTGGTGCTCTCGCTCGTCGACTCGTCGGCGGCGTGGGTGTACATCGACAAGGGCGCCGTGCTGCCGATGATCGCGGTGCCTTCGGTGATCGGCATGATGCTCGGCGCACGCATCGGCGCGCGCCTGCTCGACGTGCTCGAGGGCTCGGTGATCCGGCGCATGGTGATCGCGGTGCTGCTGTTCGCCGGCGCACGTGCGCTGCTCAAGGGCGCGGGAGTCTGGCCATGAGCGGGCCCGAGGTGCCGGTCGTGCAGGGGAGCGAACAACTGCGCTACGCCGGCCTGATCGATCGGGCCGCCCGCATCGGCCTGGCCGTACTCGTGCTGAGCTTTGCCGCCTACGTGCTGGGGATGCTGAGGCCGCGCGTGCCGCTCGAGCGGCTGCCCGAACTGTGGTCGCAGCCGGTCGGCGCCTACCTGCAGCAGACGCACTCGCCCACCGGCTGGGGCTGGCTCGGGCTGGTGCAGTACGGCGATGTCGCGGCGCTCACCGGCATCGCCATCCTGGCCGGCTGCTCCTTCATCGGCCTGCTGGCACTGGTGCCGCTGTACCTGAGGCGCGGCGACAAGGCCTATGTGGTGCTGTGCCTGGCCGAGGCGGCGGTGGTGCTGCTGGCGGCATCGGGCTGGCTCGCGGGAGGACACTGAGGTGACGGGCCCCTTCAGCCGCATCCTGCTGGCCACCGAACACAGCGACTTCGACCGCGGCGCCGAGACGCTGGCACTGGAAATCGCGCACCGCTGCTCGCTGCCGCTGGCCGCGGTGCTGCCGGTGGCGAGCAACCCCGAATTCGAGATGCTGGCACCGCAACTGGCGGCGAAATCCGACGCCGCGGCGCTGGCCAAGAGCGAGCAGCTTCGCGCGCGCGCCCGCGGCGCAGGTGTGCAGCTCGAGCTGCGCGCGCGCCACGGACCGCAAGCGTTCGAGGAGATCGTCGAGGAGGCGTGCGAGCGCGCCGCCGACCTGATCGTCATCCGACGCCGCGGCAGGCGCAGCTTCGTGGCCAACCTGCTGCTCGGCGAGATGGTCGGCAACGTCGTCGCCGATGCACCTTGCAGCGTGCTGATCGCACCGCGCAGCGCGCGCCTGTGGTCGCGGCGCGTGCTGGTCGCCGTCGACCCGGTGGCGCCCGACCTGCGCGTCGTCGCGCTGGCCGCCAGGGTCGCACTCGATTGCGGGCTGCCGATGACGATCGTCGCGGTGTGCGGCCACGACTCGGCGCCGGCGCGTGGCCAGGCCGAGGCTGCGCTCGAGCGTGCGGCGCTCGAGGCCGGAGCCATCGCAGCGCAGGTGCAGACGCAACTGAGCTTTGGCCGCGCGCATGAGCAGATCGCAGCGGCGGCCATTTCGACGGCTGCCGACCTGGTCGTGCTGGGCCGCGACGGCCAGGTCCGGCGCGGCCGCGCCTGGTTCGGCGGCGTGACGCACAAGGTGATCGGGCGGGTCGAGTTGCCGCTGCTGGTCGCCGTGTTCACCCCATCGAAGGAGGCAAGCCCATGAGCGACGCCCTCAGCTACCTACTCAAGGCTCGCCCCGAGGCGCTCGGCCACTACTTCGCCTTCCTGAAGGATTGCGGCAAGCACCTCGACCCCAAGACTCGCGACCTGATCTCGGTGATCACCAAGGTGCACGCGCAGACCGAGCGCGGCTTCAGGCAGTACCTCGCGCGCGCGCTGCGCGACGGCTGCACGGCCTCGCAGGTGCTCGACGCGCTGCTGATGGCGTTCCCCGCGCTCGGGCTGGCCAAGATCATCTGGGCGGTCGACATCATCCTGGCGCTGGACCTGCCCGAGTTCCAGCCGGGCGCGCTCGGTGCCGGCGGGCAGTGGCACGACGTGATGCCGACCAAGGGCGTCAAGGTCGGCGCGGTGCAGCGCGTCGAGTGCGACGGGCGCGGCCTGTTCGTCTACCGCGCCGAGAAGGCCTGGCACGTCTACGACAGCCGCTGCCCGCACCAGACCACCAACATCCCGCACCTGGCGCTGGCCGGCACCACGCTGACCTGCCCCAAGCACCAGTGGGCGTTCGACATCCGCAGCGGCGACTGCATCGCCAAGGGCGACCGGCCGCTCAAGCTGTGGCCGAGCAAGGTCGTCAAAGGCCGGCTGCTGGCCTGCTGGTAGGCCGCATCGCCCCGCACCGTTTCG
>JBBIPS010000141.1:0-7588 GCA_037442725.1 Burkholderiales bacterium
AGTATTCATGATGGCTCCAGAAGTCTCTGATCTCGGGTTCAGCGCCTGTCAGTGCAGGCGGTTCCGACCTGGCGGCAGACTCAACGCGGGGCACGACTTTGCACGCATCGTGATTATGAATGATCCCACGCCGGACCTTGACCTTGCCATGGGCCAGGCCTCTTCACACCAACACACGACAAGGGGCTGCACGTGGGCAGCCCCTGTTGCCGGCATGGTCGGGTCGCACCCGATCAGCGCTTGCTGAACTGCTTGCGGCGGCGCGCGCCGTGCAGGCCGACCTTCTTGCGCTCGACCTCACGCGCGTCGCGCGTGACGAAGCCGGCGTGACGCAGATCGGGCCGTAGCGTCGCGTCGTAGTCGATCAGCGCACGCGTGATGCCGTGGCGCACCGCGCCGGCCTGGCCGGACTCGCCGCCACCGCGGACGTTGACCTTGATGTCGAAGGCGAGTTCGTTGTTCGTCAGCATCAGAGGCTGCTTGACGACCATGATCGAGGTCTGACGGCCGAAGTACTCGCCGACGGGCTTGCCGTTGACGATGATCTGGCCTTCGCCCTTCTTGATGAAGACGCGCGCCACCGACGACTTGCGGCGTCCGGTGCCATAGTTCCAATTACCGATCATCACCGCTCCTCAGATTTCCAGTGCCTTGGGGCACTGTGCGGTGTGCGGGTGCGAACCACCGGCGTACACCTTCAGCTTCTTGATCATCGCGTAGCCGAGGGGGCCCTTGGGCAACATGCCCTTGACCGCCTTCTCCAGCGCGCGGCCAGGGTGCCTGGCCTGCATGTCCTTGAAATTGGTGGCACGGATACCACCCGGGTAACCCGAGTGCCGGTAGTACACCTTCTGCTCGGCCTTGTTGCCCGTGACACGGAGTTTGTCGGAATTGACGACGATGATGAAATCACCGGTATCGACGTGAGGCGTGTAGATGGCCTTGTGCTTGCCGCGCAACCGGAGTGCCACTTCGCTGGCGACACGTCCGAGCACCTTGTCGGTGGCATCGAGCACAAACCACTCGTGCTTCACTTCGGCCGGCTTGGCGCTGAAGGTCTTCATGAGGGTCTCTCTTGGGAAAGCGCCCCCCGCACCATGCGGGAAGCACCAAACGACGGCTGAACGGAGCCGGTGTCCTTCGGAACTGCTTATCAGGGCAGCCTCTCTGGTACACCCGGGAATATCCCGCTGGACCCCGACGATCAAGGCGGCCAGCGCGGACCCGGTCCGCCCCGGTCTCGCGCTGACTGCCTCCCCCGCCATCCAAAAAGGGGAAGCAGACAATTATAGCCGGCTTGTGGCGCGCGCCGCGTGCGGTCCTTTGCGGCGACGCAGACCCCGCCAATGGATAGGTCACCCGCAACTGACTCGACTATGCTAGGGTTAATACTTACTCGAACAGGCGCATTCATGCTTCAGTCGAACGATGCATCGGGATCATCAGGGCCCGGGTCCGCCCACCGCGACGCGGCTCTGGACGTCGCCTTGCCGCGCGTGCAGCGGGCGCCAGCGCCACCGTGGATACCGATCCGCTCGCTGGCGCCGCGTCACCGCACGCGCATCCTGGCCCACCTCATCGCGCTGACCGAGCGCGACCGCTACCTGCGCTTCGGCTACCCCGCGAGCGACGAGCAGATCGAGCGCTACGTCGACGGTCTGAAGTTCGACCGCGACGAGGTGTTCGGCATCTTCAACCGGCGCCTGACGCTCGTCGCGATGGCGCACCTGGCCTACCCCGATCGCGAACGCACGGCTCTGGCTCGGCACGACGCGGCCGAATTCGGCGTCTCGGTGGCAGACCGCTCGCGCGGGCGCGGCTACGGTGCGCGGCTGTTCGAGCACGCCGTGCTGCACGCGCGCAACCAGGGCCTGGGCATGATGTTCATCCACGCGTTGAGCGAGAACACCCCAATGCTGCGCATCGCGCGCAGGGCCGGCGCGAGCATCCAACGCTCGGGCAGCGAATCCGACGCGTACCTGAAACTACCGCCGGAGACGCTGGCCTCGCATGTCGAACAGTTGTTCGGCGAGGGCGCGGCCGCGCTCGACTACCGGCTCAAGCAGCAGGCGCGCGCCGTCGACACCTGGATCGAAGCCAGCGGCGCAGTCAGCTCCGGCATCGGCAAGGTGGGTCCGACTTCCAAGGAGTGAGCGGGCAGCACCACAGCGTCGTCGGGAGTCGGGTCGGCAGCGTGGTCGCGCGGCGCCCCCTGCACCGGGTCGGTACACCCCAAGTCCGGGGTGTCGTTCTGCCGGGGTGCCGGGTAACATCCGCCCCAGCCGGGTTTCGCCGAAGTCCGAGTTCGCCCCACCCCTGCATGTCGCCGTGACGACGGTTGACTGCACCCAGCACACCGCGTCGCAGGCTCAATGCAGCAGACTCTTCCCTGGATCGTCGCGCTTGTCGCGATGGCCGTACTGGCGCCGGCGGCCGTCTGGCTCGCATTGCGGCCACGCAAGCCGCCCAAGGCCAAGCCTCTGCCGAAGGAATGGTCGCTCAGCGCTCGCCCGGTGTTCAGCTCTGACGAACGACGTGTCTACCGCCAGTTGCGCGAGGCGCTGCCGCACCACATCGTGCTTGCCAAGCTGCCGTTGGTGCGCTTTTGCCAGCCTACCGATCCGCAACAGGTGCGCTACTGGTACGAACTGCTCGGATCGATCCATGTCACCTTCGCGGTGTGCAGTGCCAACGGCCGCGTGCTGGCGGCCATCGACTTGAGCGGTGACCGCGCCGGGCCGACCCGCTCGATGCAAATCAAGCAGGCAGTGCTGGGAGCGTGCCGCGTACGCTACCTGCGCTGCCCGGTCGACCACATGCCGTCGATTCCGGAGCTGCAGCTGCTGGTGCCGCAGAGCACCGCTGCGTCGCGCGGCCCGCAGCCCGCTCCAGCGCCCGTGATGCACGAAGCGCGTGATTCGCTTTCGACCGCGGTGGCCTCGCGGCGACGCGAGCGCACCGCGCTGTGGCAGGACTCAGGCTTCTTCCAGGACTCGTTCTTCGCACCCGACACCCGGACCGACAGCGCGCTCAGCGAATTCGATGCACTCGGCAGCGGTCGCGGCGACCGTCGCATGCCGGACGAGACGCCGCGCGGATCGGCCGATGCCACCGCCCTCGCTGCTGATCGTCCGGCGCGATCTCCGCAGTTCAGGCATTGACGGCCGCCGCGCGGCCGGCAGCGCCGGCGAAGAAGCGGGACCTCCATCCCTTCGAACGGCTCACGCCGCAAGCGGTGCTCGATGCGCTCGATGCCGTCGGCCTGCACGGCGACGGCCGGCTGCTACAGCTCAACAGCTACGAGAACCGGGTGTTCCAGGTCTTTCTGGAGCCGACACGAAGCGACGGCCCGAATCGTCCACCCCCCGAGGACGTGAGCCTGCCCGGGATCGACCGGCCGTCGGCTCGCCACCGCGGCACGGTGGTGGCCAAGTTCTACCGACCCGAGCGCTGGAGCGACGCACAGATCGCCGAAGAGCACGGTTTCGCGCTCGAACTGGCCGCGGCCGAAGTGCCGGTGGTCGCACCGCTGGTGCTCGCAGCCGACGCAGCGCAAGGTTCGATCGACGCGCAACTTCCGGGCACGCCCGCCACGTGGGCCAAGGTGACCCTCGGGGCCCAGCCGTTGCGCCTCGCGGTCTACCCCTGCCTGACCGGACACAGGCCCGAACTGGACGACCCGCAGACGCTGCGCTGGCTGGGCCGCTTCATCGCGCGGCTGCACGAGGTCGGCGCGCGCAAGCCGTTTGCCGTCCGGCGCACGCTCGATGCGAGCACCTTCGGCCAAGCCGCACGCGAGAGGCTGCTGAGGCTGGATTCGATCCCGCCGGCGCAGCGGGCACCGTGGTGCAGCGCCTGCGACGCAGCGCTGTCCGGTGTCGACGAGGCGTTCGCCGACGCCGGGGCGATGCAGTTGCTGCGGCTGCACGGCGACTGCCACCCGGGCAACATCCTGTGGCGCGACGCCGGTGACGGTGCCGGGCCGCACTTCGTCGACCTCGACGACGCCTGCATGGGCCCGGCGGTTCAGGACTTGTGGATGCTGCTGTCGGGCGCGCCCGACGCGATGCGCCGGCAGATGGCGCTGGTGCTCGCCGGCTACCGCCAGATCAGGTGTTTCGACACGCGCGAGCTGGCGCTGATCGAGGCACTGCGCACGCTGCGCATGATCCACCACAGCGCCTGGCTGGCCGAGCGCTGGAGCGACCCGGCGTTTCCACCCGCGTTCCCGTTCTTCGGCACCGCGGGCTACTGGGACCAGCAGGCGACCGAGCTGCGCGAGCAGGTCGAAGCGATGGCGCGGCCACCGCTCGACATGGATTGGCTCGATTGAGGCGCGGCGCGGCGTCGGCCGCTGCCCGTGCACGCACGAACACTCGCGCGCGCACGGGCCACAGGTGCCTCAGGCGCTCAGCAGCCTGGTCACCCGCGCCACGTACGCCGCAGGATCGTCGAGCTGGCCACCCTCGGCGAGCAGCGCCTGGTCGAACAGGATGTTCGCCAGGTCGCCGAAGCGCGCCGTATCGGTGCCCGCGTCGGCGATACGCTTGACGAGCGCGTGCTCGGCGTTGACCTCGAGGATCGGCTGCGACTTCGGCGCGCTCTGGCCGGCCTGCTTGAGCAGGCGCGCCAGGTGGCCGCTCATGTCGCCCTCCTCGACGACCAGGCAGGCCGGTGAGTCGACGAGCCGTGTCGTCACGCGCACGTCCTTGGCGCGATCCTTCAGCGCCGCCTTCAACTGGTCCAGTGTCGGCTTGAAGGCCTCGGCGACCTCCTCGGCCTGCTTCTTCTCGGCCTCGTCCTGCAGCTTGCCCAGGTCGACGGCCCCCTTGGCCACGCTCTGCAGCGGGTGGCCCTCGAACTCGAACAGGTGGCTGAGCATCCACTCGTCGACGCGGTCGGTCAGCAGCAGCACCTCGATGCCCTTCTTGCGGAAGATCTCGAGCTGCGGGCTCGACCTGGCGGCCGCGAGCGTGTCGCCGGTGATGACGTAGATCGCTTCCTGGCCCTCCTTCATGCGCTTGACGTAATCGGCCAGCGAAACGCCCTCGTCGGCCTGCGTCGAGGCGAAACGGAACAGCTTGGCCAGGCGCTCGCGGTTGGCGAAGTCTTCGCCGATGCCCTCCTTGAGCACCGCGCCGAACTCGTTCCAGAACTTCTGGTACCTGCCCTTGTCGTCGGCGTCGTCGCTGTCGGCCAGGCTCTCGAGCATCCCGAGCACGCGCTTGGTCGAACCCTCGCGGATGGCCTTGACGTCGCGGCTTTCCTGCAGCAGCTCGCGCGAGACGTTGAGCGGCAGGTCTGCCGAGTCGATCACGCCCTTGACGAAGCGCAGGTACACCGGCATCAACGCCTCGGCGTCGTCCATGATGAACACACGCTTGACGTAGAGCTTGACGCCACCACGCTTGTCGCGGTTCCACAGGTCGAACGGCGCCTTGGCCGGGATGTAGAGCAGTTGCGTGTACTCGCTGCGGCCCTCGACGCGGTGGTGCGCGTAGGCCAGCGGCGGCTCGGTGTCGTAGCTGATCTGCTTGTAGAACTCCTGGTACTCGGCGTCGGTGATGTCGCTCCGGGCGCGCGCCCACAGCGCGGCGGCCTTGTTCACCGTCTCCCATTCTTCCTTCCTGACCTGTTTCTTCGCCTCGGCGTCCCATTCCTCCTTCTGCATCAGGATCGGCAGCGAGATGTGGTCGGAGTACTTGCTGACGATCGACTTCAGCTTCCAGGTGCTCAGGAACTCGCCCTCGTCCTCGCGCAGGTGCAGGATGACGTCGGTGCCGCGGGCAGCACGGGGGATCGTCTCGAGTTCGTACTCGCCGGTGCCCTCGCTGCTCCAGCGCACGCCTTCAGATTGCGGCACACCGGCGCGGCGCGTCTCGACGGTGATGCGGTCAGCGACGATGAAGCCCGAGTAGAAGCCGACGCCGAACTGTCCGATCAGATTCGCGTCCTTCTTCTGCTCGCCTTCGAGCCTGGCCATGAACTCGCGCGTGCCGCTCCTGGCGATCGTGCCCAGGTGCGACGCCGCCTCTTCGGCGCTCATGCCGATGCCGTTGTCGCGGATCGTGATCGTCCTGGCGTCGGCGTCGAACAGCACACGGATCTCGAGCGCGGCCTGGTCTTCGTACAGCGCGGCGTTGTCGAGTGCCTCGAAGCGCAGCTTGTCGCAGGCGTCCGACGCGTTCGAGATCAGCTCGCGCAGGAAGATCTCCTTGTTCGAGTACAGCGAGTGGGTGACGAGGTGCAGGATCTGCTTGACCTCGGCCTGGAAGGCATGGGTGTGTTTGGTCATGGCGTGGGTTCGGGTCGGTCGTGACAGGAAAGGCAAAGGCCGGATCGCCACGCGCCGGATCGGCACCGGGGCAGGCCTGCGGCGCGCCCGGGTCGGGGCATGCCGACGGCATTTTGGGGCAGCGCGGCGTCGATTCAAGGGCGGCGCCGACGCAGGGCATCGGAACCGACGCCCCAGGATCGCGGCATCATTCGCGCCATGACCATCGCCGATGACCTGATCGATCAGCTGCAGCGCCTGCTGGGGCGCGGGCGCCGGCCGGCAGTGCGCGCGCTGCACCTGCCGCCGACGCCGTGGAACGGCAGCAAGGACGGCGAATTCGGCGCGCTCGAACTCGACGACGGCTCGCTCGGCCTGTCCTACGTGCTGCTCGACGGCACTCGGCAGGCATTGAGCGCGCCGGCAGCGTCGAGCACGGTCCACATCCCTGGCCGTGCCGACCCGGCCGCTTCCGGCGACAGGGGCGCTGCCCGCATCGCCGACGCGGATCGCCGCGTCGTCGCGGGCGCCTCGGCACAGCAGGGACCTCCGCCGCGCGGACTGGTCGGCGCCGACGCGATGGCCGTGGCCCGGCGCTGGCGCGACGGCAACGGCGCCGAGCGCGCGATCGGGTTTGCCGCAGTCAATGCGCTGAGTCGCCACATCTTCGACCGCGCCGGCCTGGTGCCGCCCGAGGCCACCGACTCGATCGGCGGCCTCGACCCGCAGCCGGGCGAGCACATCGGCATGGTCGGCTACTTTCCGCCGCTGGTGAAGCAGGTCATCGGCCGCGGCGCGCGCCTGACGGTGCTCGAACTGCGCCCCGATCTCGCCGGCGCGCGCGCCGGATTCGACATCACGCTCGACCCCCGCGCGCTGCGCGGCTGCGACAAGGTGCTGTCCACCAGCACCGTGCTGCTCAACGACACGCTCGACGCGGTGCTCGCGCAGTGCGGGCATGCCAGGGCCTTCGCGATGATCGGCCCCGGCGCCGGCTGCCTGCCCGATGCCCTCTTCGCCCGTGGCGTGAGCGTCGTCGGCGGCGCCTGGATCGAGGATGCCGCAGCCTTCATCGCGGCGCTGCGCAGCGGGCAGCCCTGGGGCCGGCACGCGCGCAAGTTCGCGTGGCAACTGGGCAGTTATCCGGGTCTGCGATAGCCGCGATCGCTGGGGCGAAGCCAGCGCGTGACGGCATGCCCGCCACGGCGCAGTCGCTTACGCTGCGCTGGCGTCGTCGCGACCAAGGCCGCGCAGTGACTTGGTACCCAGGTGTTGCGCCAGCCGCAGCGGCGGCATGCGCAGCCAATGCGCGCG
>JBBIPS010000142.1:0-7579 GCA_037442725.1 Burkholderiales bacterium
TCCTCGCTCGCCGCGATCGCCGCGGCCGAGGGGTACGGCGCCGTCGTGGACGGCACGAATGTGGACGATGCCGGCGACGTGCGGCCCGGCCGCGCGGCGGTCGGCGACGAGACCCGCATGATGACCAGTGCCGCGCCGCTCGGGCGCGGCAGCGACCATGCCGAGGCCGTGCTGGGGCGCCTGAACCGCCTGATCGGCCGGCATCTGCCGGGCTTCGCCGATACCGCGTGCGCACCGGCCCCGGTCACGCCACGGCTGACGCGGGCGATGGATCTGGCGCAGCGCAGCCTGGCCCAGCGCCTGGCCGGCGGCACGGCGGCGGTCACGGCGCCGATGCTGATCGACGACCTGCAGCAGCGCAAGCAGGCGCTCAAGCGGGCCGCCGGCACACCGGCCGAGCGTGCGACGATCGAAATCGTCGCGATGATGTTCCAGAGCATCCTCACCGAGGACCGCATCCCACCGGCGCTGCGCGTGTGGTTCGCCCGGCTGCAGATGCCGGTGTTGCGGGTGGCCGTGAGCGAGCCCGACTTCTTCGCCACCACCGACCACCCGGCGCGCCGGCTGATCGATCGCATGGGCGCTTGCGTGATGGGTTTCGACAGCGCGGCGCGCGCCGTCGGCGACGCGCTCGAGCGCGAGATCAAGCGCGTCGTGCAGGTCGTCGAGGCCTACCCCGACACCGGCCGGCGCGTCTTCCAGACCGTGCTGGTCGAGTTCGAGAAATTCCTCGAGCACTACTTCCGCAACGAGAACGAGGCCACGCGCAAGGGGGTCTCGCTGGCCAGCCAGGTCGAGCAGCGCGAGACGCTGGCGATCCAGTTCACGATCGAGCTGCGCCGCATGCTCAACGAGGTGCCGGTGCAGGAGGGCGTGCGCCAGTTCCTGTTCCAGGTCTGGGCCGACGTGCTGGCCACCAGCGCGGTGCGATTTGGCGGACAGAGCGAACAGACGCGGGCGTTGAAACGTGCCGCCGCCGACCTGATCTGGTCAGCCAGCGCCAAGGTCACGCGCGACGAGCGCGCCGAGGTGATCCGCCAGCTGCCGCCCTTGCTCAAGCAACTGCGCGAGGGCATGGACCTGGCCGGCGTGCGCGCCGAGCGCCAGGAGGAGCACATCCAGTCACTCAACGACGCGCTGGCCGTGGCCTTCACCGCCAAGGGCGCGGTGATCCCGACCGAGCGGCTGCAGGAGCTCACCGAGCGGCTCGAAACCCTCGAGGAGTTGCTGCCGGACGCCGCACGCGTCGAGATCGACGAGTCGATGGTGCTCGACCTGTCGGGCCATGAGAGCTCCGAACTCGAGGTGGTGGACGACGGCGGCTCGATGCCGACGCCGGCGATGCTGTCGTGGGCGCGCGAACTCCTGGTCGGCAGCTGGTACATGCTCGACTACCGCGGCCGCAACGAGCCGGTGCAGCTGGCCTGGCACGGCTTGCGTCGTCAGCTCTCGCTGTTCGTCTCGGCCAACGGCCGTTGCGTGCTGTTCCAGCGCCAGCGGCTGGCGTCATTCCTGCAGGCCGGCCTGCTGCTGCCGGCGCAGGAAGAAGCACTCACCGTGCGCGCCACGCGCAGCGCGCTGGCCAAGCTCGACGCCGATCCGACCCGACTGCTGCAGTGAGCGCTGGCGCTTGCCGGCGACGCCACCCGCGCTGCGGGCGCGACGATGTCGTCACACGCGCGTCGAGGCCGGGTCGGGTAGCGGAGCAGAACTCCCGTACGGCGTGCAGCGCAGGCCCAGCGTCGGCTGGCAGGCAGCTGGCCTCGGGTCTTCAGTGAATCAGGCGCTCTTCGGGGGCGACGAAGAGCTCGTCGAGGATCAGCGCATCGGGCTCCTCGCCCAGGCTCCAGAACACCATCAGCACGATCACCTTCAGGTCCTCGAGCGCGAGCGGGCACTGGCCGGCCGCGCTGGCGCGGTCGACGACCATCTCGCGCATCGGCGGCGGCAGCACGCCGGCTGATTCGAGGAAGCTGATGAAGCTGACGCAGTCCTCGCCCAGCCGTTCGATCTCGGCGCGCGAATAGACCCGCAGGCTCGTCGCGGCCTGCTCGCCCGAGAAAGTCTGCGCCGTCTCGGCCAGGCCATCGAGCCAGCTCAGGGCATCCTGGATTTCGTCGTTCTCGAACCCGACCGCCGACAACTTGCGGCGCAACTGCGGGTGGTCCGGACACGCGTCCGGACGCCAGTAGTTCTCGTACAGATAGACCAGCACCTCGAACATGAAATGACTATACCGCAGGGCCCGCCGCAGCTGGCCTGGCCGTGCCGGCACACCCGGCAGCATCGCTGCAGCGCGCGGCCCGGCTCAAGCGTCCTGGCGGCGCTGGAACAGTCCGCCGGGCAGGCGCGCCACGCGGCCTTCGAGCTCGAGTTCGAGCAGCCGCGCACCGAGCTCGGGGGCGGGCCAGCCGCAACGCGCGATGAGAGCATCGAGCGTCACCGGGTCATGGCCGAGCGCACGCAGCACGGCGTCGACGGCGGGTGTCTCGCCGCCGGCGACGGGCGCGGGCACTGCGTCGGCGTGGTCCGGGTCGGTGTGCAGCGGCAACGCACCCAGCTCCTCGACGATGTCGGCGGCGGTCTCGACCAGCTTGGCGCCCTGGCGCAGCAAGGCATGGCAGCCGCGCGCCTGCGGCGAGTGGATCGAGCCGGGGATCGCGAACACCTCGCGCCCGGCCTCGGCCGCCAGTCGCGCCGTGATCAGCGAACCCGACTGCAGCGCGGCCTCGACCACCAGGGTGCCGCGCGCCAGGCCGGCCAGGATGCGGTTGCGACGCGGGAAGTTGATCGCCAGCGGGGGTGTGCCGAGCGGGTACTCGCTGGCCAGCAGGCCGTGCTCGGCGATGCGGCATGCGAGGTCGCGATGCATGCGCGGGAAGCAGACATCGAGCCCCGTGCCCACCACCGCGACGGTGCTGCCGGCGCCGGCCAGGCCGCCCTCGTGCGCCGCGCCGTCGATGCCGGCGGCCAGTCCCGAGACGATGGTCCAGCCCTGGCGACTCAGATGGCTGGCGAACGCGCGCGCGTTGTCGCGCCCCTGCGCCGTCGGGTTGCGGCTGCCGACGACCGCCAGCGACGGCGCGCCGAGCAACTCGGCGCGGCCGTCCAGGTACAGCAGCAGCGGCGGATCGGCGGTCTGCAGCAACAACGGCGGATACGCCGCATCACCGAGCGTGAGGACCTGTCGCGTCGGTGCTGCCGCCAGCCAGGCCTGCGTCGCCGTCCACAACGCATCGAAGTCCTCGGGCGGCGCGGCCAGGGCTGCAGCCCAGGCGGCGTCGACCACCTCGCGTCGCGCCGCCGTGCCCGCCGCAGCCACCGCCTGCGGCGAGCCGAACGCCGCGAGCAGCCGGCGCATCGCGCCCCGGCCGAGCCCGGGCCGGTGCACCAGCGCGAGCCAGGCCGCCAGCTCGTCGGCATCGATCATCTTGCCCCCTGCCGCTGACACCCGCGCTGCCGCCTGCAGTGGCGCGCTCGGCCACCCCGGCGCGGGTGCATGGGATGAATCCCTCAGGGCTGGCTGAAGCGGTCACCCGGGCCGACCGGGTCGAGCGCCGAGACGATCAGCGCGTACGACACACGGTCGAAGACGCGGAACACGAACAGCAGGCCGACGCGCTCGTCGGGCAGCTTGATCGGCGTCTTGCCGGCAGCGGTGCGGTCGACGCCATGTGCGCCGGCGCGCCACAGCGCCAGCACATGGCCGCGCTCGACGCCATCACGGGCGCCCCGATTCAGCGCGACGATCTGGTTCTGTCCGGCCGTCAGCGCCTCGCCGTAGATCGAGACGATCCGGCCGCCCATCGCCGCGGCCGGCGGGTGCGGCACGTAGGCGTTGAAATCGCGCTGCGGCACCGGGGCCAGGCGGTCGCCGATGCCCGCCTCCTGGCGCACGTCGGTCATTACGAAAGTGGCCGGCACCTCGACCGCAGGCTTGCCATCGGCCACGGCCTGCGTGCCGGCCGCGCGGACGAACTCGGCCGTGCCGACGAAGCCCGCCTCGTAGCCGAGCACCTCGCCGGTGCCCGGATCGCGCAGCGGCTTGCTCTGTCGGAACACGCGGAAATCGCGCGCGCCCTTGAGGTCGCCGCGCACGTAGGCGGTCTCGCCGCGCGAGATCATCACCCGGCCCTCCTGCGTCGCGACGATGCGCGGCGCACTGGCCAGCTCGTCCGATTCGAGCACGATGGCCTCGTTCAGGAAGGGCCCGATCAGGTGCAGCGGGATCGCCGCGATCGCGCCGCTGTCGAGCAACTCGCTGCGCACGTGCGGCGACAGCTTGACGGTGTTGGTCGGCACCGCGCCTGCCGGCTTGGCCAGCCTCAGCTGGGCGCGGCCGTCGACCTTGACCAGCACCAGCACCTGGCCCGGATAGATCAGGTGCGGATTGCGAATCTGGTCGATGTTCATGCCCCACAACTCGGGCCAACGCCACGGCCGCTGCAGGAACAGCTTGGCGATGTCCCACAGCGTGTCGCCACGCTGCACGGTGTGCGATTCGGGCGCGTTCGGCGCCAGCTCCGACAGCGGCACGCCCGCTTGCGCGACCTGCTGCGCAGTCGCGCGCTGCTGCGGCGTGATGGTCAGGTCGGCGGCTGCCAGCACCGCGGCCGGCAGCGTCAGCAGGGCTGCGGCGGCCACCACCCGGCGCCAGCACCCGCGGCAGCCGGAGGGGCAAGGCTGGCGTGAATTCATGTCGTCTGTCTCCAGAAAGGGCGGTGCCACAATTGCGCCCGGTGAGGTCGAATTTGCGGCAGGGCCAGGGCGCCGGCGCCACCCGCCGACAATGCTCATGCTGCCTCGTAGATTCTGCCGATAAACCCTTGATATCGCAATGAAAAGCGGCTCTGATTGCGACCCGCGCCGGGTCCGCTGACCGCGCTTGCGTTGCCCGCACTCCACACCTGTTGCCGCCTGTTTCAGCCCCTGCGGGCACCCGATGCCGATGGCCCTGCTGCCGATTCTTCGCTTTCCCGACCCGCGTCTGCAGACCCGGGCCAAGTCCGTCGCGGCCGTGGACGAGCGCATTCAGCGCCTGGTCGACGACATGCTCGAGACGATGTACCAGGCCGAGGGCGTCGGCCTGGCCGCCACGCAGGTCGACGTGCACGAGCGCGTGATCGTCATCGACACGTCGGACAGCCGGCGCGCGCCGTTGGTGCTGATCAACCCTGAACTCACCGCGCGCAGCGCCGAGATGCAGGTCAGCGACGAGGGTTGCCTGTCGGTGCCGACGGTCTACGACCGCGTCGAGCGCCACGCCCGCGTCACGGTGCGTGCGCTCGGCCGCGACGGCCGGAGCTTCGAGCTGGCCACCGAGGGGCTCACCGCCGTGTGTGTGCAGCATGAGATGGATCATCTGATCGGCAAGGTGTTCGTCGAGTACCTGAGCCCGCTCAAGCGCAACCGCATCCGGACCAAGATGCTGAAAAAGACGCGCGAAGAGCGAGCAGAGCACGTCAATCGGGGCCGTGCTCTGCCGCACGTCACTGCCTTCACCGCTCCTGCCGACGGGGCCGGCTGACAGCGCCGCGAGGACGCCGCCAGACGGCACCCGCTCCCGAGGGTGCAAGCGGACTCGGCGGCGGCACGTTGCTTCGTGCAGGGAAATGAGGCACTGATGCGTATCGCCTTCGCCGGCACGCCCGAGTTCGCCGCCACCGCATTGCGCAGCCTGCTCGCTGCCGGCCACAGCGTGGCGCTGGTGCTGACCCAGCCCGACCGGCCCGCCGGCCGTGGCATGCGACTGCAGCCCTCGCCGGTCAAGGCGCTCGCGCTGCAGCAGGGCCTGGCCCTGACCCAGCCGCGCAGCCTGCGCCTGGACGGCAAGTACCCCGACGATGCATATGCGGCGCAGCAAGCGCTGCTCACGGCAGCGCCGGACGTGATGGTGGTGGCCGCCTACGGCCTGCTCCTGCCGCCCTGGGCGCTGGGCCTGCCGCGGCACGGTTGCCTGAACATCCACGCCTCGCTGCTGCCGCGCTGGCGCGGCGCAGCGCCGATCCCGCGCGCGATCGAGGCCGGCGACGCCGACACCGGCATCACGATCATGCAGATGGACGCCGGCCTGGACACCGGCGACATGCGGCTCGTCGGTGCGCTGGCAATCAGCCCGGATGACACCGCCGCGACGCTGCACGATCGGCTGGCCATGCTCGGTGGCGGACTGGTCGTGCAGGCGCTGGACCAGCTCGACAACGGCACGCTGGCACGCACCGCGCAACCGGCCGGCGGCATCAGCTACGCGCGCAAGATCGACAAGGGCGAGGCCGCCATCGACTGGTCGTTGCCCGCCGCGATGATCGAGCGCCGCGTGCGCGCCTTCGATCCGTTCCCTGGCGCCAGCTTCACGCTCGACGGCGCGACGGTGAAACTCTGGCGCGCGCGCTGCCTGCCGCCCCCGGGTGCTGCCGCCGCAGCGCCACCCGGCACGCTGGTCGAGGCCGGCTCCGGCCGGCTGGTGGTCGCCTGCGGCGACGGCGCGCTCGAGCTGCTGACGCTGCAGCGCGCAGGCGGCCGGCGCATCGACGCCCGCGCCTTTGTGCAGGCGCTGCCTGGGCTGGCCGGGCGATCGCTGGGCACCGGCTCGGGTGGCGCGGGCAGCGGTGGTTGAACTTCGACCCGGCGGCCGCATCTACCGGCGCATCCGGCCCGGCAAGGCCGCCCATGACCGGCACCCAGCAAAGGACGATGCGCGCCATGTTCAACCTGATGAAAACCGCCATCCTGATGGCCGCCATCACGGCGCTGTTCATGGTCATCGGCAGCCTGCTCGGGGGCCGCAGCGGGATGATGCTGGCGCTGGTCGTCGCGCTGGGAATGAACTTCTTCAGCTACTGGTTCAGCGACACGATGGTGCTGAAGATGTACCACGCGCAGGAGGTCGACGAGAGCACCGCGCCGCAGTTCGTGCGCATGATCCGCGAGCTCACGCAGCGCGCCGACCTGCCCATGCCCAAGGTCTACCTGATCGACGAGCCGGCACCGAACGCGTTCGCCACCGGGCGCAACCCGGAACACGCCGCGGTGGCCGCCACCACCGGCATCCTGCGCGCGTTGAGCGAGCGCGAGTTGCGCGGCGTGATGTCGCACGAACTCGCGCACGTCAAGCACCGCGACATCCTGATCTCGACGATCAGCGCGACGATGGCCGGCGCGATCGGCATGCTGGCCAATTTCGGCATGCTGTTCGGCGGGCGCGACGACAACGGCCGGCCGGCCAACCCGCTGGTCGGCATCCTGGTGGCGATCCTGGCGCCGCTGGCCGCGGGCCTGATCCAGATGGCGATCAGCCGCGCGCGCGAGTTCGAGGCCGACCGCGGCGGCGCCGAGATCTCGGGCGAGCCGCAGGCGCTGGCCTCGGCGCTGCAGAAGATCGAGCGCATCGCGCAGGGCCTGCCGCTCGAAGCGGCCGAGCGCCACCCCGAGACGGCGCAGATGATGATCGTCAACCCGCTGTCGGGCGGCGGGCTGCGCGGGCTGTTCTCGACCCACCCGTCGACCGAGGAGCGTGTCGAGCGGCTGCTCGCGATGGCGAGCGGAAGCTGACGCGGGCGCGCACGCAACCCGTGGCATC
>JBBIPS010000143.1:0-7576 GCA_037442725.1 Burkholderiales bacterium
ATCTCTCGACGGCGTTCGGCCGCGCGCTGGCGGCGCAGGTGGCGCAGGTGCTGGCGGCCAGCGGCACGGCCGAGGTCGTCGAGTTCGGCGCGGGGTCGGGCGCGCTGGCCGAGCAACTGCTCGATGCGCTCGGCGCCACGGTGCAGCGCTACCGCATCGTCGATTTGTCCGGCGCGCTGCGCGCGCGCCAGCAGGCGCGGCTGGCGCACTTCGGCGCACGCGTCGAGTGGCTCGACGCCTGGCCCGACGCGATCGAAGGCGTCGTCATCGGCAACGAGGTGCTCGACGCGATGCCGGTGCAATTGCTGGCGTTCGACGGCCGGCGCTGGAGCGAACGCGGCGTGGTCGTGCACGACGGCGCGCTGGCCTGGGGCGACGTACCGACCGCGTTGCGTCCGCCGCTCGATGCGCCGTTCGTCCCCGGCACGGTGACCGAGATCCACCCGCAGGCCGAGGCCTTCGTCGCGACGCTGGCGCAGCACCTGCGATGCGGTGCCGCCTTCTTCATCGACTACGGTTTTCCGCAGGCCGAGTATTACCTTCCGCAGCGCCACGGCGGCACGCTGATGTGCCACCGCGCGCACCGCGCCGACGCCGACCCGCTGGTCGACGTCGGCGCCAAGGACATCACCGCGCATGTCGACTTCACCGGCATCGCGCTGGCCGCGCAGCAGGCCGGGCTCGACGTGATCGGCTACACGTCGCAGGCGCGCTTTCTCGCCAACTGCGGGCTGATGGCGCTGCTCGAAGCGGCCGACCTGCGCGCGCGCACGATGGCGCTGCGGCTCATCGCCGAGCACGAGATGGGCGAGCTGTTCAAGGTCATCGGCTTCGCGCGCGGCTGCGCGTTAGAGCCGCTCGGCTTTGCCGCGGGCGACCGCACGCATCGGCTGTGATGTTGCCGCGGCAGCAGGCCGAGCCGATGCCATGCGCTGGCGGACCTTCTTCGTGCTCGCGCTGCGGGTCTGCGACGGCCTGCGCGGCGGGCCCGGGCGCGCCGGCCCGGGCTGGCGTGCCGACGACACGACCTGGCGCACCCCCGCGGGCGGGTCGACCGGCCCGTCAGTCCATCAGCCCCGGGTTGCCGGCCACGCCGACCAGCCGCGGCGTGTTGATGCGACGCGGCCCGATGCGTCCGCGCTGGCCTTTGAGCCAGGCTTCGACGACCTCCCACACCGGCTTGACGCCGGGCTGGGTGCGTGCCGCCTCGGCCACCGGTGCCCAGCCGGCCACCTTGTACTTCCTGTCGGCGTCGATCGGGCGTCCGTGCAGGCGCATCTCGCCGATGCGCCCACCCATCCTCGCACCGGGCGTGCAGCTGTAGGCCAGGCCGCCGACGCGCACCATGTCGCCGCCCTGCTGGTAGTACGGGTCGGGGTTGAAGAGGTTGTCGGCGACGTCCTCGAGCACCGTCTTGATCGTCTCGCCGCTCATCTCGGTGAGCGTGGCGTAGGGGTAGGTGATGGCGGTCTGGTCCATCAACGTCTCGCGCGTGATGACCTCGCCCGGCAGCAGGCTGGTGCCCCAGCGGAAGCCGGGCGAGAAGGCGATGTCGGCGCCCTGCACGTCGATCAGCGCGTCGCAGATCAACTGGTCCCAACTGCCGTTGAAGTTGCCGCGGCGATAGAGCAGGCCGTCGGTGACGGCCAGCTTCTCGGCCAGCCGCGCTTCGTACGGCGCGCGCACCCGGGTGATCAACGCGGCCATCGCCGGGTCGGGCTGCAGCTGGTTGGCGAAGATCGGCAGCAGCCGGTAGCGGAAGTCGGCGACCCGGCCGGACTTGACGTCGAAGTCCATCACGCCGAGGAACTTGCCGTTGCAGCCGGCGTTGGTCACCAGCGTCTTGCCGCCGGCGTTGGCCACCGGGACTGCCACGGGCACGCCGTCGTGGGTGTGGCCGCCGAAGATGGCGTCGACGCCGCGCATGCGGCCGGCCATCTTCAGGTCGACGTCCATGCCGTTGTGCGACAACACGACGACCACCTGCGCGCCCCTGGTGCGCGCTTCGTCGACCTGTTTCTGCAGGTTCTCTTCCTGGATGCCGAAGCTCCAGTCGGCGACCAGGTAGCGCGGGTTGGCGATCGGCGTGTACGGGAAGGCCTGGCCGATGATGGCCACCGCGACCCCGTTGATCGGACGGATCACGTACGGCGCGAACACCGGGTCGCCGAAGTCGGCGGTCTTGACGTTGTGCGCGACGAAATCGATCCTGCCCTTGAAGTCCTTCTCGACGATCTCCTTGACGCGCTGCATGCCGTAGGTGAATTCCCAGTGCCCGGTCATCACGTCGACGCCGAGCGCGAGGCCGACGTCGACCATGTCCTGCGCGTTCGACCACAACGCGGTGGCCGAGCCCTGCCAGGTGTCGCCGCCGTCGAGCAGCAGCGCGCCGGGGCGGCTGGCGCGCAGCAGCTTGACCAGCGTGGCCAGGTGCGCGAAGCCGCCGACGCGGCCGTAGCGCCGCGCGGCCTGCTCGAAGTCGAGGGCGGTGAAGGCGTACGCCTCGGCCGAGCCGCGCGCCAGCCCGGCGCGTTGCAGCAATTGCTCGCCGACCAGGTGCGGCCATTGGCCGCGCATGCCGCCCAGTCCAAGGTTGACGCTCGGCTCGCGGAAGTGGCTCGGCATCAACTGCGCGTGGCAATCGGTCATGTGCAGCAACGACACATTGCCGAAGCGTGGCAGTTCGTACAGCGCGGCTTGTGCGGTGGCGGCGTCGGCCCCGGCATGGCGGGCCAGCCCCATTCCGGCGACCGAGGCGGCACCGAGCACCTGCAGGAAATCGCGCTTGCTCAGGCTCATCGCCGGTGCTTGCCGGGGTCTGGCCGCTGGGCCGGCGTGCCGGCGCGCAACGGCACGGCTCTCACTGGTTCACCGGCGATCTCGGGTCGAGCAGCAGCGCCATCAGGTGGCGCAACTGGTCCTCGTCAAGCAGTCCCAGGTGCCCGAAGCGTGGCATGTTCGAGCAGGCCACGTAGGCCTTGCTGTTCCACAGCTTGCCCCAGGTGTACTGGACGACGGCGGCGCTGGCGGGGTCGGCCGGGTCCGTCACGCCGCGCAGCTTGCCGTAGTGGTAGAGGCTGGGGCCGACGGTGCCGAACGACAGCTCGGCCGGGCCGATCTGGTGGCAGTTGTAGCAGCTCGCGCCGTTGGCGGCGGGCTTGTCGCTGGCATCGGTCCAGGTCATGCCGCGCCCGCTCTGCGCCAGCCTTTCACCCTGCCGCCAGTCGCCGAGGTAACGGCCACCGGCGGGCGGCCTGAGCGTGGCCACCGACTCGGCCATGATGCGCCTGGCCAGGTCGTCGCCGGGCGGCTGGTCCGAAGAGCAGGCCTGCTGGACGAAGTCCTGGTCGAGGCGCTCGAGCCTGGCGATGCCCTGGCTGCGGAACGACGCCTTCATCACGCTGCGTGTCGCGCGGCCGAGGTCCGGCGCCGCATCCGGTGACGCATCCGGTGACGCACAGCCGAGCATCGCCGTCAGCACCGCCGCGGCCAGTGCTGCCGCGGTCGCGGCGGCGGGCCTGCAAAAGGATCTGTCTGGCATCGATGGGCTCCCGGGCTGTCAGCGCTTGAGCGCCGGTGCGATCGACTCGGCACCCTTGGCGTTGACGCCCATGTAGGTGCCCAGCGCGATCGTCGCCTCCGAGCCGAAGCCCGGGTACGGGAAGCGCTGCTGGCGGAAGCAGTCGTTCAGCCGCAACTGCATGCTCCACATCTGGCCGTTGCTGACGCGGTAGGCGGGCCAGGCGGCGAAACCGATGCCGTCGCCCGGGTTCTTCGTCAGGTTGGGCAGCTCCTGCATGCGGATGCGCTTGCCGTCCTCGGAGTGGCACGACGCGCAGGCGAAGTCGTACGGCCCGGCGCGGTAGAAGAACGCGCGCTTGCCGATCTGGTAGCTGCGTTGCTCCTCGGCGTGCGCCTGTGGCAGGTTGAAGCGCATGCCACGCGACTCGCCTGCGATCCAGGTCGCCAGCGCGGTGACGTTGGCCATCTCACCGCGGCCGAACGGCGTGGCGGCGATCGCGGCCGCATCGAAGCCCTGCAGGCGCTCCATGCAGCTCACCAGGCGCGACTCGAGGTCCTGCACGCGCTGCGTGTCGTCGAACCAGCGCGGCAGTTCGACGAACGCGCCCTTGACGACGCCCCGGCCCTTGCCGAGATCGCATTGCTCGAGCGAGCTCTTGTTCGGCCCGCGCGGCGTCTGCCACAGCACCTGCCCCTTGGCCTCGAAGAGTTCGGCCGGGTTGCCGTCCTCGAGCATCTTGCGGTACTCGGCGATGCTCTCGGCGGAGGTCTTCTGCGCCAGCGCCACCAGCGGCACGGCCGCGGCCAGCGCCAGCGCCACCGCCGTCCTCGACATGCTGTGCATCGATTCGTCTCCTGCGCAATCGCGGCGCGTTCGCTGGCGCGGCGTCAGCTCACCGTCGCTTCGTCGGTGCGCTTGTCGCCATGGTTGTCGAGCCAGCTGATGGCGATCTTGTCGCCGGCCCTGGCACCCCGGATGTTGAACTGCAGGAACGGGTTCTTGGCGATCGAGGTGCCCCACTGCGCCGTCAGCACCGGCTTGCCGTTGTGCGTTGCGACGACCTCGGTGATGTGCCAGGCGGGGATCGTCTTGCCCGCGGCGTCCTTGCGCTGGCCGGTCTCCATCTCGTGGCTCATCAGCACGCGCACGGTGGCCTTGTCACCCGCGGCCTGGGCGCGGATACGCATCGGGTCGGACATGTCGGATCTCCTTCGATCAGTGCAAACGACAGCGTATGCCGCGGGCGCGGCCTCAACCGCCGCAGCCGCCGAGCGTGACCTTGATCTCCTTGCGGGCAAACAGCACCTTGCCGTCGCCCTGCACGGCCACCGCCAGCACGTTGGACGACTGGGCCATCTTGACGCGCGTGGCGATGCTGGCGTCGACCGCATCGGTGAGCTCGAAGATCGCACACAGCATCGCCGGGTTCTTCTCGACCAGCAGCATCAGCCGCTTGACCCCGGGCAGTGCACTGGCGCAGGCCACCGGGACGACGGCGCCGTTCTCGGCGATGTCCGGCCCGGTCAGCGTGACGTCCCTGCTCTCGACCGGTGCCGAGATGCCGAGTGCCTTGACCACGTCGGCCAGGGTCTTGGCTTCGAAGGCTGCGCTGGCATACGCCGCCTGGGCCGCTTCGGGCAACAGCCCCAGCCCGGCGAGCAGTCCGGCGACGCTGGCGCTGCGCTGGAGGATCTCGCGACGGGTCGGCATGGTCTTGCACTCCTTGGATACACGGAACTGATCACGGATCCGGCGCCCGGCGTGCCAGCCCACTGCCGTCGCGGCGGGTGGGAACGACGGCGTGCCTGTGCGACAGACCGGGCAGCGCGCACACGCCGTGCGAACCGCTCGCCCGCATTGTCTCCAGACGCCCCCGTTCCCGGGACAGGGGAAACCGCAGCAAGGGTAGATGCCGGGGTGACCCGCGGCGCGCTTGCCCGCCGCGCCGCTGCGGTGCTCTGGCAGACTGTGACCATGAGCGCCGTTCCCCTCGTGGCCTGCCTGTGCGCCAGCTGGTGCACCACCTGCGACGCCTATCGCGTCACCTTTGCCGCAGTTGCCGCCACTCGGCCCGATCTGCGCTTTGCCTGGATCGATATCGAGGATGACAGCGACGCGCTCGGCGACGGCGCGCTCGAGATCGAGGATTTCCCCACCGTGATGATCCTGCGCGCGGGCCAGCCATTGTTCTTCGGCACGCTGCTGCCGCATGCGTCGACGCTGGCACGCATGCTCGAGGCGCTGGACGCCGGTGCGCTTGCCGGCGGCGGCGCCGCCAGCGTGCCGCCCGAGATGGCCGCCGCGGTGTGGCGGCTCGGGTCGGCGCGACCAGTCGCGTGACGCTGGCCGCGCCGTTGCTGCCGGCGCTGTCCGCGACGGTCGACCCGGCCGCGGCTGCATCGGGCCTGCATTCCGGGCCGGGCCGTCGCGGTTCGATCAGCCGCGTTGTGGCGCGTCTCAGCGCGTGGCGTTCGGCTCGGCGCGCGCGGTCTGCAGCGTGCTCGGCTGCGGCGGCAGGCCGTCGAGGTGGGCGGCATCGCCCCAGCTGACGATCTGCAGCCTGCCCGCACTCCAGCGCAGCCGGTTGATGCCGGCGTTCGGGATCTCGCAGGTGCGCGGGCCGTGCAGCGGCAGTGCGTGCACCTTGCGCCACAGCATGTCGAGCACGCCGCCGTGGGTGACGACGGCGACGCGCCGGCCGCGGTGTCGCGCCAGCAGCGCGTCGAGCGCGCGCAGCACGCGGGCGTGGAAGTCGCGGTTGCTCTCGCCGCCGGGCAGCGCGAAATCGGCGTCGTGCCGTTTCCATTGCGCCCACAGCGCGGCATGGCGGCGGCGGATGGTGGGCACGTCGAGGCCCTCGAGCACGCCGAAGGCCTGCTCGCGCCACAGCGGCTCGGCCAGCACCTGCTGCGCCGGCGATCGGGTCAGTTCGGCGGCAGTGGCCTGGGCGCGCTTCAGATCGCTGGCCAGCAGCACCTCGATCGGCTCGTCGGCCAGACGAGCGCCGAGCCGCGCGGCCTGCTGCCGCCCGACCTCGTTCAGCGGCACGTCGATCTGGCCCTGGAAGCGCTGCTGACGGTTCCAGTCGGTTTCACCATGGCGGATCACGAGCAACTCGGTCATCGTGCGCCGATTGTGCGGCCGCTGGGTTACGGCGATGTGACGTCGTTCGACCCCCGCGAACAGGGGGCCGCGAGCCGCACTCGGACTCGACCCCAAGCACTAGAGTGCGTCCGTGCGCAGGTCGGAACTCGCCGAGGCGGACCCGACGCCGAGCGCCTGCACATTTGTCAGCCGTGCCTTCCATCATGCCGTCCGTACCCCCCAGACCCTCGCGCGCCCGCAGGGAATCTGCCGCCGTCGCCGTGGCACCGCTGCGAGGGGCTGCCCGTTGCGCCAGGGGGTCGGCTGCGGTGCTGGCGCTCATCGCAGCGCTCGGCCCGGGTGGCGCCTGGGCCGGCGCGGCAGCGACGCCGGCGGGCGACGACGTCGAACCGCGCATCGCGCAGTGGCGCAGGGAAGCGCTGGCCCTCGAGCACGGCGAGGGCGTGCCGCGCGACCGTGCCCGCGCGGCGGCGCTGTACTGCGAGGCGGCACGCCTCGGCGATGCCGAGTCGCAGTTCAACCTGGGCTGGATGTATGCGCTCGGGCGTGGCATCGAGCGCGACGACGCCATGGCAGGCTTCTTCTTTGCCGCTGCGGCCGAGCAAGGCCTGGCGCAGGCGCAGCGCATGCGCGACGCCGTTGGCGTGCGCGCCGAGCACGGACCCGACTGCCTGCGCCCGCCGGTCCCGCCGATCGTCGCGAGCATCCAGGCGCCGGCGCCCGAGCCGTCTGCCGCACTGGCCGAGCCTGCGCTGCCAGAGCGTGCGCCGCGGCCGATCGTCGAGCTGGTGCAGAAGATGGCGCCCGGCTTTCGCGTCGAGCCGGGGTTGGTGCTGGCCATCATGCAGGCCGAGTCGAACTTCGACGCCGCGGCGGTGTCGCCGCGCAATGCGCAAGGGCTGATGCAGCTGATCCCCGACACCGCAGCGCGCTTCAACGTGCGCAACC
>JBBIPS010000144.1:0-7574 GCA_037442725.1 Burkholderiales bacterium
AGGGCCGCGGGGACGGGCCCCTCGACGTACTTCTTGCCGAGCGACTCGTCGTCGTACACGATCTCGACCTGGCGGATCAGGTCGATGATGCCGGTGAACAGCTCGCCCGAGCCGAGCGGCAGGTGGTTGAAGACCATCGAATGCGCGACCGAATGGCTGGCGATCTCGGGGCCGAGCCGGCGCAGTTCGATCCGGTACAGCCCGGACTCGCTGCGGCCGGCGCGCGCGCCGGGCAACTGGTCGAGCCACTCGGCATACCCGGCGTGTCCCTGGCGGTAGCGTTCCTGCGCCAGCTGCACGCGCAGCAGCGCGGCGCTGGCATCGACGCGGTGGCTGCGCAGCCACTGGTCGCGCCAGCTCGGCAGCGCGACGCCGGCCAGCAGCGCGGCGATCGCGACGACGACGGTGATCTCGACCAGCGTGAAGCCGCGGCCGGCGCGGGTCGCGGTGCAGGCAGCGCGGCGCACGGCCATGGCGTCCCCGCGTGCGTGCCCGTCAGGCCAGCGACAGCATGCGCCGGCGCTGCTGGGTCCGGTCGATGTAGCGCTGCAGCGCGCACGACGCGGCGCCGCCGAGCTGAAGCAGTTCGCAGCCCAGCCGCACGCCCTTGGCCGACGCGCTGATCGACGTGACATGGCGCAGCCGCAGCGTGGCCTCGAAGCGGGTGTCCTTGTCGAGTTCGATGCGCACGCCGTGCAACGTCAGGCCGGGCTCGATCGGCGGCGTGTCGTGCGGCAGCAGCAGCGCGCAGCCGCCGATGCTGACGTCGAGCACGCGCAGTGCGAGCGGCATCTCGGGTAGCGCCGGGTGGCGCAGCCGCGCCGTCGGCGCACCGCGCTCCTGCGGGCGCACGCGGTACGACTGGCGACGCTGGAAGCGGTACAGGCAGCGCGGCAGCGAGGCCTGCAGCACGCTGGCCTGCGCACCGCGCACCAGCACCAGGTCGTGCAGGTCGAACTGCAGCTTGACGGCGTCGAGGTAGGCCACCGCCGTGACTTCGTCGGCATCGACCAGGTCGTCGGGCGGCGCGTCGCCATCGTCGGCGGCGAAGGCCAGCCGCGCGGCGGCGGAGTCCACCGCCCACAGCGTGGTGGCCAGGTGCGCGCCGTCGGGCGTGCTGAGGTGGACGGTGGCCGCGCTGTCCATCAACTGGCGCGCCAGCGCCAGGATCTCACGCGCCTGCTCGACGCGGAAGTTCGCGTAGGGGTCGATCCCGCCGTCGTCGTCGAGCGCCGCGGGTTGGGTGTTCATGAAGTCCATGCGTCGGTCCGCCCGGGTTGGCGGCGGCGTTGCGCGCGCCGCGTCGCGTTCAGTGCAGGGTCCTGGGCCGGCCGGCGAGCATCTGGTCGAGGTCCTCGAGCCACGGCTCGGCCAGATGCCGGATCTCGGCGTCGTTGACCAGGATGCGCCGCATGATGCGCGACTTCAACTGACGCTCCTGCGCGCTGAGTTCGGCGTCGCGCGCGGCGTTCTTCAGCTGGCTGATCAGCAGCACGCAGGCGCCCTCGATCTTGATCACATGGTCCCAGTTGCCCGCCCTGGCGGCGTCGAGCATGTCGACGCTGGCCTTCTCGATCGCCTCGTAGTAGCTGAGCAGGGGGCTGGTCATGGTGGTGGCGGGTTGCATCGCGGGGCTCTTCGGTGGGTTCAGTTGCGCGAGCGCACGTCGGGGTGGTCGCCGATGGCTGCCCAGGCTTCGCGCAGCGGCTGCATCAGGGCGCGGCACTCGTCGAGCAGGGCTTCGTCGTTGCGCAGGTTGGCCTGCGTCAGGCGCAGGCAGACGTAGGCGTACAGCTCCGACAGGTCGGCCGCGAGCTTGCCGCCGGCGCGCAGGTCGAGCACCGACTTCAGGCCTTCGTCGACGATGCGCGCCGCGTGGCCGATCGCCTTGCCCTTGGCGGCGATGTCGGCGCTGCGCATTGCGCCGCGGGCACGGTTGACCGCGGCAAAGAAGCCGTCGAACAGCAGCGTGACGAGCTGGTGCGGCGATGCCGCGGCCACTGCGGTCTGGGCGTCGACCTGTTGATAGACACCGACGAACTGCCTGGGGCGCAACGCCTGGGACGAGGTCTGGGCACTGAACATGGCGGGTCGGGTTCGAGGTGGTGGGGTGTGCCAGGGTTATCGACCGGCCCCGCGACCACTTGAGCCGGGCCGCGGCACGGTTTGCACCCGCTTGCACCTGCCGTGCGGCAGGTCATCGAACGCGGCGCGCTGCGGCCGGCGCCGCGACGCAGCGTCGTCGCCCGGAGGGACTCGCACGTGGATCGGGGGGCCGCGCCGGCGGCGGTCGGGGCCGCGAGGAGCGCGCGACGTTCGTTCGACGCGGCGCCGCGCGCGCGGTGGCGGCGCCGGGGGGCGAACCGTCGCGCGATAGATCTCGCGCGAGGCCCGCGCCAGCGGCTCAGTTCGTCGACTTGTTGAACTGCGCCAGCTGCTGCGTCATGTAGTTGCTCAGGTTGCTGAGCTGCGACATCTTGGTGTCGAGCGCGGTGTACTGGGCACGCAGCCGCGCCTCGGTCTGCGCCAGCCGCTGCGTCAGGCTGTCCTGGCTCTTGCCGTTGCGGCTCAGGCGGTCGTTCAGGCTGCTGGTGCGGGTCTCGAAAGTCCCGCCGCTGCCCAGCGCCGCGTCGGCCAGGTTCTTCCAGCGTCGCGCGAAGCCCATGCTCGCGGTGTCGGCGCCGTCGGCGGCAAGCAGCTTGCGCAGCTCGGGCAGGTTGCCCAGCGCGTTGTCGAGCCTGGTCGCGTCGGTGGCGAGCGTGCCGTCGGTCTTCATCGTGATGCCGATCTCGGACAGCCGCGTCCACGTCGACGCCGCGCTGCTCGACTGGTTCAGCACATCGCGCAGCGCGCGCTGCAGTCCGACGGCGGTCTGGTCGCCCTGCAGCGGGCCGCCGGTCTTGGTCGTGGCGTCGTAGGCCATCTGCGTGCGCAGGAAGCCGGCCAGGTCGTTGAAGGCGCCGACCAGGTCGGTGATCTTCTGCTTCACGCTCGCCGTGTCGGTGGCCACCGCGAGATTGACGGGCGCGCTGGTCGTGCGCAGCAGGTTGATCGTCAGGCCGTCGACGACGTTGGCGAGCGTGTTGCTCGCCGAGGCGATCGCGATGCCGTTGATCGTCGCCGCGGCGTTGGCCGCGCTCTGGCTGCGCGTCAGTTGCGAGGCGCCGCCGGCCGCGTCATAGGCCAGCGCCGTCAACCCGGTGGCCGCAACGCCGTCGTCCACCGTCTCGGCCGCGCTGATGCGGAAGGCGTTCTCGGCGCCGGTGTCCTTCGAGCGCAGCGACAGCCGCGCGCCGTTGGCATCGGTGACGATGCTGGCCGTCACGCCGGCGGCCGAGGCGTTGATCTTGTCGCGGATCGCCGCCAGGCTGGTCTCGCCGGCGCCGATCGTCACCACCACCGGCGTGCTGCCGGTCTTGGCGCTGAAGCCGCTGGTGGGCGTCCCGGTGTAGCTGCCGAGCTCGATCGTCAGCGTGCCCTCGTTCAGCGTCGATGCGCTCGTCGGCAGCGCGGCGGCGGTGGCGGTCTGCACCGTGGCCAGGCTCGTCACCTCGACGGCGTAGCTGCCGGCCACGACGTTGGCGCCGCTGCTGACGCTGACCGACGTGGCGTCGGCCGAGGTCGCGGTGGTGCCGCTCCACAGCGTCGCGGCGGTCAGCGCGTTGCTCTTGTCCTGCAGCGCCGAGAAGTAGCTCTGAAGTTTGCCGAAGGTCGAGACCTGCGATTGCAGGCTGGTGGCGTCGGTCTTGAGCTGGTTGAGCGGGCGCTGCTCGATCGCCATCAACTGGGTGACGATGGCGTTGACGTCCAGTCCGCTGCCGATGCCGGCCGAGCTGATGCTGCCGACGCCGCTGATCGATGAAATCATGGCTCGAGCCTTCCTTGTTGGCGTGCTATCGGCAGCGGCGCGGCGGACTTGAGTGCGCCGTCGCGCTGCCACGACGAACACGCCGCGGCGCCGTTCCGGGCGGTCAGGCCACCCGGGCGGCGCGCGCGGCGCGGTACAGGAGGGAGCAGATGCACGGGATCGCGATCCCGGTCATCGATTCGAGTCAGCGCTGCAGCAGTTGCAGGACCTGCTGCGGCAACTGGTTGGCCTGCGCGACCATCGCGTTGCCGGCCTGCTGCAGGATCTGCGCGCGGCTCAGGTTGGCGGTCTCGGCGGCGAAGTCGGCGTCCATGATGCGGCTGCGCGCCGCGGCCTGGTTCTCGCTGGCGATCTGCAGGTTCGAGATCACCGAGTCGAAGCGGTTCTGCGCGGCACCGAAGGTCGATCGCGCCGTCGTCATCTCGTCGATCGCGACATCCAGGTCGTCCATTGCGGCCTTCGCATTCACGACGTTGGTGATGTCTCCGGCCACGACGGCGGTGACGCCGGCGCCCAGGGTCAGGTCGGTCGTCGTGACGTCGATCTGGTCGGTCGCGGTGTTGTTGGCGCCGACCTGGAAAGTCAGCGTCGTATTCGTACTCAGCAGATTCGTGCCGTTGAACTTCGTGCCCGTCAGCACGCGTGTCACCTCGGCGCTTAGCGCCTGGTACTCCGCATCCAGGTTGGCGCGATCGCTCGTCGAATTGCTGGCGTTGACCGACTGCGTCGCCAGCTCGCGCATGCGCTGCAGCGCGTCGCCCACCTTGCCGAGCGCGCCCTCGGCGGTCTGCGCGAGCGAGATGCCGTCGTTGGCGTTGCGGATCGCGACGTTCATGCCGCGCACCTGGGCGTGCATGCGTTCGGCGATCGCCAGCCCGGCGGCGTCGTCCTTGGCCGAGTTGACGCGCATGCCGGACGACAGGCGCTGCATCGAAGTGGCCAGCGACGACTGCGAGGTGGCCAGGTTGCGCTGCGCGTTGAGCGAGGCCAGGTTGGTGTTGATGGTCTGGGGCATGCAGAGCACTCCTTCGCAAGCGTTGACTCCCGGGGCAGCGGCCGGACCCTGCCGGGTGCACCGATGCCTTCGGACCACGCCACTGCGACCGCGGCAGCGTTGGAGTCCATTCTGCGCAGCCGCCGCCGGACGCGATCGGTCGAAATGCGGCTGGTCTGCCGCCCAGTTCGACGCCGCGGCAAGGCACGGAAAAGCGCGCCGGTCCTCGCGGACGCGGCGCGCGCTCAGCCTGTAGCGATGACCGGCGGGCCCGGCCCTACCGGCTCGAAGCGGCCTATCGGGCCGGCCGCAACGGCCGGGGCGGGCTCATCGAAGAAGCGCCATGACCTGCTGCGGCAACTGGTTGGCCTGCGCCACCATCGCGTTGCCGGCCTGCTGCAGGATCTGCGAGCGGCTCAGGTTGGCGGTCTCGGCGGCGAAGTCGGCGTCCATGATGCGGCTGCGTGCGGCCGACTGGTTCTCGGCGGCGATCTGCAGGTTCGAGATGACCGAGTCGAAGCGGTTCTGCGTTGCACCGAAGGTCGAGCGTGCCGTCGTGATCTCGTCGATCGCGGTATCCAGGTCGTCCATCGCAGCCTTGGCGAGAACGTCGGTGGTGACGCCTCCGCCCACGGCGGCCGTAATGCCGGCGCCCGCGGTCAGGTTGGTCGTCGTGATGTCGATCTGGTCGGTCGCGACGTTGTTGGCGCCGACCTGGAAGGTCAGCGTTGCCGCAGTGCCCAGCAGGTCGATGCCGTTGAACTTCGTGCCGGTCAGCACACGCGTCACTTCGTCGCCGAGCGCCTGGTACTCGGCGTCCAGGTTGGCGCGATCGGTCGCCGAATTGCTGGCGTTGACCGACTGCGTCGCCAGCTCGCGCATGCGCTGCAGCGCGTCGCCCACCTTGCCGAGCGAGCCTTCGGCGGTCTGCGCCAGTGACACGCCGTCGTTGGCGTTGCGGATCGCGACGTTCATGCCGCGCGACTGGGCGTTCATGCGTTCGGCGATCGCCAGGCCGGCGGCGTCGTCCTTGGCCGAGTTGACGCGCAGACCCGAGGACAGGCGCTGCATCGACGTGGCCAGCGAACCCTGCGAAGTGGCCAGGTTGCGTTGCGCGTTGAGCGAGGCGAGGTTGGTGTTGATGGTCATGGACATGATGAAAGCTCCTTTGGTTACCAGACATCCCGGCGATAGCGCCGACGTGACTCAGGTGTTGCCCTCGCAGTGCGGGAGCGCCACCGTTGCCGGGCGATCGAGCGTTTGACGGCTTGCTCGCCCCGCCCGCGCTAGTTGCCGCTGGACTTCAGGCTCATGCTGGGTTTGCCTTGATCCCTCGGCCCGCTAACCGGACCCCGGGGGTCTTGCGGACCGCCCGTTGGCATGGGTATCGGAGCGGTGCCGGCGCAACTTGAGGGTGTCGCAACAGATTTCCTGCACTCCTGTCAACAGATTTCCGGGCGCGATGCGTGAACCTTTGCACGCCGAAGGGGCTCGTGTTCGCGGCCCGACGGTCGACTGGGGCGAGTCGCGTGCCCGCAGCGCCGCCGGCAGCGCCTTGCGCTGCGTCTGTCCACGGCGGCCCCGGCCCTGGTGCGACGCTGGGGCGAGGCGATGCGTGCGCCTGTAGGAATCTGCCTGACACGCGCCACGGAAGAAGCGGGACTCAAGATGACGAACTGGCCTGATGTCGCCGCCCAGTTCGCCTGCCTACAGTTCGTTTCACACCGGGCGAAGTCCTTCACCCGAGGCCGCAGACCCCAGGAGCGCACCGAGATGAACACCGACCAGATCCTTGCCGAAATCCGCGAAGCCAACCTGTCGTACCTGATGCTGGCGCAGAGCCTGATCCGCGCCGACCGCGACCAGTCGCTGTTCCGGCTCGGCATCAGCGAGGACACCGCGGGCCTGATCGCGACGCTGACGCCGTCGCAGATGATGAAGATCGCCTCGGGCAACACGCTGCTGTGCCGCATGCGCAGCGACGACGACCTGGTCTGGAGCCTGCTCACCAGCCACGGCAAGTCGGCGGCCAACGACAGCGTGTCGCGACTGCACGCGTCGATCCTGATGGCCGGGCGCCACCAGGAAGCCGCATAAGGTCGACCGCCACGCTCGCACTCGCTCGCTGCCCCCCGAGGGGGCCCAGGCGACGGACCGGCGGAGCCGGACCCGTGCCTGACCTTGGTAGAAACCGGAGGAACATCATGCGCATGAAGAGCATCCTCACCGAAGCCAGGCAGATCGACACCGCGGTCGAGCTGATCCGCCTGGGCGCGCGCCTGCAGGTGCTCGAGAGCGAGACCGACTTGAGCTACGAGCGGCTGCTGCGGCTGTACAAGGAAGTGGCGGGCAAGAGCCCGAGCAAGGGCCAGTTGCCGTTCTCGACCGACTGGTTCATGACCTGGCAGCCCAACATCCACGCCAGCCTGTTCCTCAACATCCACGAGTACCTGAACAAGGCGGCCGCGCTCGACGAGATCGACACCGTCGTCAAGGCCTACAAGCTCTACCTCGAGCAGGTCGGCGCGCAGGAGCTCGAGCCGCAGCTGTCGGTGACGCGCGCCTGGCGGCTGGTGAAGTTCGTCGACAACGGCATGCTGACGATGACGCGCTGCAGCCAGTGCGGCGGCCATTTCGTCACGCATCCGCACGAGATCGCGCGCCATTACGTGTGCGGGCTGTGCAACCCGCCGGCGCGCGCCGGCAAGGGCC
>JBBIPS010000145.1:0-7566 GCA_037442725.1 Burkholderiales bacterium
GCCGAAGCCTGCCGCTCAGTCGCCGCGGCCGCCGTGGCGCTTGCCGTGGCCCCGCTCGCGGTCCCCGCCGCCGTGACCTCTGTCGCCTCGCCACTCACGCGCCGGCGCCGGCCCGCGATCGCCGTCGTCGGCCATCACGTTCTGGCGGTACCAGCCGTCCTGCACGAAGTACACCGGTGCGCCGCAGGCGTGGTACCGGCCGCAGTACCTGCGCCAGTTCTTGCGATGCCCGGGCGGCACCCACAGGTACATCGGCTCGGGCTGCGCCACCACCGTCGGCGCCGGCAGCACGAGCACCGGCTGCGGCGCCACCAGCACCGGCTGAGGGAAGCGACCGATGTCGACGCGGCCGTAGACACCCGGTTGACTGATGCTGACCGACACGCCGACATCGGCGGCCTGCGCCGAGCCGATTGTCAGGGCGGCAACGCCCAAGACTGCCATTCTCTTCATGTTCCGGACTCCTCGGCCGCGCGGGCCTGTGGCTTCGATGTTCAACGGCTCAGGCCGCCCCCGGGTTGTCGGCATGCGCTGCCCAAGACGTAAGAACTCTTTTCTTCGTGACGCCGGCCGGCGCACGGTCCGCACCGACTAGCCGTAGACGATGTCGGCGCGTCCCGCGGCGGCCAGCGTCTTCCAGCGCGCCAGTGCCGCATCGCTGGGCCAGAAGCGCCCGACCTCGCCGAGGTCGATTTCGGCGCACGCCGTCGGCCGCCTGATCTGCAGGCGCACGCCGAGTCCCTGCGTCAGCTCGCCCTGCTCGGTCTGCACGCGCCGGGCCGGCCAGTCGCGCAGCAGCTCGGCCAACGGCTGCAGATCGCCGCTGCCCTCGGCCGCGAATTCGAGCGCGAGATAACGGCCGAAGCGGGCGCGCGCCCCGGCCAGGCTCCAGATCTGGCCCACCTTCAGCCGCAGCCCGCCGGCGAAGCGGTCGGGCTGGACATTGCCCTGCACGACGACCAATTCGTCGTCACGCAGCAGGTCCTTGTTCGCCTCGACCAGTTCCTCGCTCGCCACCGCTTCGATGAATTCGCTCCTGTCGTCGAGTCTGAAGATCGCCACGCGGCCGCGCTGGCCGTTGACCATGTGCAGGCTGCTGACGATGCCGGCGAGCAACTGCGGCTCGCGGCTGTCGACGATGTCTGCGATGCGGCGCGTGCAGAACGTGCGCACCTCGGCCTCGCTCGGCTCGAACAGGTGACCCGAGAGGAAGAAGCCGAGCGCGGTCTTCTCGAGCGTCAGCCGCTGCCTGAAGTCCCAGGGCTCGGCGGCCACCAGCGCGGGCTCCTGCGCCGACGAGCCGTGGCCGTCCCCGCCCAGGTCGTCGAACAGCCCGCCCTGCGACGCATTGACGACCTGCGCGTCGGCCCATTCGAAGCCCAGTCCGACGCTGGCCAGCAGCCCTGCACGATCAGCGTGCAGCGCGTCGAAGGCACCGGCCTTGATCAGCGCCTCGACGGCGCGCTTGTTGACGCGCCTGCGGTCGACGCGGGCGCAGAAGTCGAAGAAGCTGCGGAACGGACCCGCGCCGGCGCCCGCGGCCCCATCGGCCAGCCCCTGGCGCGCCTCGACGATGGCCTCGATCGCGCCCTGCCCGGTGCCCTTCACCGCACCCAGCCCGTAGCGCACCAGCTTGTCGCCGACCGGCTCGAATCGATAGCGGCCGCGGTTGACGTCGGGCGGCTCGAAAGCGATGCCGAACAGCCTGGCATCGCCGAGCAGGACCTCGAGCTTGTCGGTGTCGTCGATCTCGACGGTCATGTTCGCGGCGTAGAACTCGGCCGTGAAATGCACCTTCAGCCAGGCGGTCTGGTAGGCCAACAGCGAGTAGGCGGCGGCGTGGCTCTTGTTGAAGCCATAGCCGGCGAACTTCTCCATCAGGTCGAACACCTCGTCGGCGGTCTGCAGCGGGATGCCCTGGGCCGCGGCGCCATCGCGGAACTTGGCGCGCTCCTTGGCCATCTCCTCGGCCTTCTTCTTGCCCATCGCGCGGCGCAGCACGTCGGCACCGCCGAGCGAGTAGCCGGCGAGCACCTGCGCGGCCTGCATCACCTGCTCCTGGTAGACCATGATGCCGTAGGTCTCCTCGAGCACCGGCTCGAGCAGCGGGTGCGGGTAGTGCACCGGCTCGCGGCCGTTCTTGCGCGCGCAGAAGCTCGGGATGTTCTCCATCGGCCCGGGGCGGTACATCGCGTTCAGCGCGATCAGGTCCTCGAGCCGGCTCGGCCTGGCGTCGCGCAACATGCCCTGCATGCCGCGCGATTCGAACTGGAACACGCTCTCGGTCAGGCCGTCGGCGAACAGCTTGTAGACCTTGGGGTCGTCGAGCGGCAGGGTGTCGAAGCTGAAGTCACGCTGCCCGGGGTGGCGCGTGGTGATGAAGTCCCTGGCCAGCTCGAGGATCGTCAGCGTGGCCAGGCCGAGAAAGTCGAACTTGACCAGCCCGATCGCCTCGACGTCGTCCTTGTCGAACTGGCTTACCGCCGAGTCGCTGCCGGGCTGCTGGTAGAGCGGGCAGAAGTCGGTGATCCGGCCCGGCGCAATCAGCACGCCGCCGGCGTGCATGCCGATGTTGCGCACGATGCCCTCGACGCGGGTGGCCAGTGCGAGCAGTTCGGCCACCTCCTCTTCGGCGGCCTCGCGCTGCTCGATCTCCGGCACCTCCTGGCGCGCGTAGATGAGGCCGGGGTCGGGCTGCGCGGGAACGCGCGCGAGTGTGACCGTCTTGCCCGGCGGCGCCGGGATCAGCTTGGCGATCGAATCGACCTGGCCGTAGCCCATGCCGAGCACGCGACCCACATCGCGCAGCGCGGCCTTGGCGGCCAGCGTGCCGAAGGTGGCGATCTGGCTCACCGCGTCGCGGCCGTACTTGTCCTTGACGTAATCGATCACGCGGTCGCGGTTGGCCTGGCAGAAATCGATGTCGAAGTCGGGCATCGAGACCCGCTCGGGGTTCAGAAAGCGCTCGAACAGCAGCTTGTAGCGCAGCGGATCGAGGTCGGTGATCTGCAACGCGTAGGCCACCAGCGAGCTGGCGCCCGAGCCGCGCCCGGGGCCGACCGGACAGCCGTTGTTCTTGGCCCAGTTGATGAAGTCGGCGACGATCAGGAAGTAGCCGGGGAAATCCATCTTCAGAATCGTCTCGAGCTCGAACTCGAGCCGCTCGACGTAGCGCGGCCGCTGCCGCTCGCGCTCGGCCGCGTCGGGGTACAGGCGATCGAGGCGTTGCTCCAGACCGGCGTGGCTGGCGCGACGGAAGTACTCGCCAATCGGCAACGGCGCTCCGTCCACCCGCGGCGTCGGAAAGTCGGGCAGGTGGTGGGTGCCCATCGGCAGCACCAGGTTGCAGCGGCGCGCGATCTGTACGCTGTTGGCCAGCGCCGAGGGCACGTCGGCGAACAGCGCCGCCATCTGCGCCCGGGTCTTGAAGTACTGCTCGCGCGAGAAGCGCTTGATGCGCTTCGGGTTGGCCAGCGTCTGGCCCTCGGCGATGCAGACGCGCGCCTCGTGCGCGTCGAAGTCCTCGGCCGCGGCGAACTGCACCGGATGCGTGGCCACCACCGGCAGCCCCAGTTCGGCGGCCAGCGGCACCGCGGCGCACACATGCGCCTCGTGCGCCGGCAGGCCGGCGCGCTGCAGCTCGATGTAGAAGCGGCCCGGGAACAGCGCCGCCAGGTGCCGCGCCGCCGCATGGGCACGTGCGACGTCGCCGTCGAGCAGGCAGCGACCGACCACGCCGAGGTCGGCGCCCGACAACGCGATCAGCCCCGCGCCGCGCTCGGCCAGCCAATCCCACTTCAGCCACGCCTGCGCCCGTTGCGTGTTATCGACCCAGCCGCGCGCGAGCAGCTCGCACAGGTTCAGGTAGCCCTGCCGGTCCTGCACCAGCAGCAGCAACCGGCTCGGTTGCCTGTCGCCGCCCGACAGCCCGGCGTCGGGTTCGACGAAGACATCGGCGCCGATGATCGGCTGCACGCCCCTGGCGCGACAGGCCTTGTAGAACTTGACCGCGCCGAACAGGTTGGACAGGTCGGTGATCGCCAGCGCCGGCTGGCCGTCGGCACGTGCCGCCGCAGCCGCGTCGCCCACCCGCAACGTGCCATCGACGACAGAGAACTCGGTGTGCGTGCGCAGGTGGACGAAGGGCATCGGGCATTGTAGGCAGCCGCGATTTCGACACCCGGCGCGGCGCGCGATCGATCGACGTCGCCGAACGGATCCTGCGCTGGCGTGCCACCCTCGAAGTGTCAGGTCGTGTCGTGCGTCATGGGTGACGCATCGGGCAATCAATCCGCGATGCAACGCGACCCCGCCGGCAGGCCGAACCCGGCGCGGGTCGGACCGGGATCGTCGGGCAACGCACTCCTAGAATCCGGCGCGTGCAAAGCCCCGACTTCGACATCCCCGGCCGCGGCTTCGTGGTGCGCGACGCCGGACCCGACGCCGCGGCAGCGTCCGGTTGAGAGCGATGCTGCTGCGCATCTTCGGCGCGCTGCTGATGCTGACGGCGCTGGCGCTGCCGCTGGCACTGGCGCCCGACCGCGAGGTGCAGACGCTGGTGGCGCGCTGGGCACCGCCGCCGTCGGACTTCATCGACCTGAAGGGCCAGTTGGTGCACCTGCGCGACGAAGGTCCGCGCGCGGACGCGGCCCCGATCGTGTTGCTGCACGGCCTCTCGTCGAGCCTGCACACCTGGGAGGGTTGGGCCCTCGCGCTGCGCGGCCAGCGCCGCGTGATCAGCCTGGACCTGCCGGGCTTCGGCCTCACCGGCCCCTGGAGCGGCACCTACGCCGCGCGCGACTACCGCGGCGACACGCTGGCCCGCTTCGTCCTCGACCTGCTCGACGCGCTCGCGGTGCGGCGCTTCGTGATCGGAGGCAATTCGCTCGGCGGCGAGGTGGCCTGGCGCGTCGCATCGCTGGCGCCGCAACGGGTGGACCGGCTGCTGCTGGTCGACGCATCGGGCTACGCCTTCGAGCCGAAGTCGGTGCCGCTGGGCTGGACGATCGCGCGCGTGCCGCTGCTGGCGCGAGGGATGGAGCATCTGCTGCCGCGGCCGCTGGTGGTGGCGGGTGTGCGCGATGTCTACGGCGATCCATCGCGTGTCACCGATGCGCTGGTCGATCGCTACTTCGAACTCACGCTGCGCGCCGGCAACCGGCACGCGCTTGGCGCGTACCTGCAGCAGATCGAACCGGGCCGCGACGCCGCGCGCATCGCGACGCTGCAATTGCCGACGCTGGTCATCTGGGGCGGGCGCGACCGGCTGATCCCGCCCGGACTGGCGCAGCGCTTCAAGGCCGACATCGCCGGCAGCGAACTCGTCGTCTTCGACGACCTCGGGCATGTGCCGCAGGAGGAAGACCCGTTGCGCACCGTGGCGGCGGTCAAGGCCTTTCTCGGGCGCGCACGCTGAGCGGCTCCGGCGACGCCGGCGCGTCGAGCAGCGGCAACGCGCACCGCAGCTCGAGCCGGATCAAGGCGCCAGATCGAACACCAGCACCTCGGCGTCGTGACCGTCGCGCAACGCCAACTGCGTCTCGCCGACGAGCCGGGCGGCGTCGCCGCAATCCAGCCGCTGGCCGTTGACTTCGACCGAACCGCGCACCACGTGCACGTAGGCCAGGCGCTGCGCATCGAGCGCCTGCTCGACGGCCTCGTGGCCGTCGAGCAGCGCGGCGTGGATCGACGCGTCGGCATGGATCGTCAGCGAGCCGTCGCGGCCGTCGCGCGACGCGACCAGGCGCAGTCGACCGCGCTTGTCGGCGTCGCTGAAAGCCTTCTGCTCGTAGCCCGGCTCGATGCCCGTCGCGTCGGGCCGCAACCAGATCTGCAGGAAGTGCGTGACGGCGCCCGGAGCATGGTTGAACTCGCTGTGCTGCACGCCGCTGCCGGCGCTCATGCGCTGGACTTCGCCCGGCTGGATGACGGCAGCGCGGCCCATGCTGTCGCGGTGCGCCAGAGCGCCTTCGAGCACATAGCTGACAATCTCCATGTCGCGGTGGCCGTGCGTGCCGAAGCCGGTGCCGGCAGCGATGCGGTCCTCGTTGATCACCCGCAGGTTGCCGAAGCCCATCTGCGCAGGGTCGTGGTAGTCAGCAAAGGAGAAGCTGTGGTGACTCTTCAGCCAGCCGTGGTCGGCAAAGCCGCGGTCGTGCGAACGACGCAACGTGATCGTGATGTCGATCTCCTGCGAGCGGGGCAATCCGCCGCGCACACGATGCTGGCATGACGGCGCGCCGCGCGGGAATCCCGGCCTTGAAGCGGGCGTTCAACGGCAATGAAGTTGCCGGCGCCCCCAGGACCGGGCTGCGCCCGGCCCGCCCCCCGAGGGGGTCAAGCAAACTTGGGGCGGCCCGGCGTTTGCTTGGCGGCGCCCCCAGGACCGGGCTGCACCCGGCCCGCCCCCCGAGGGGGTCAAGCAAACTTGGGGCGGCCCGGCGTTTGCGGGACAACGCCCCCAGGACCGGGCTGCGCCCGGCCCGCCCCCCGAGGGGGTCAAGCAAACTTGGGGCGGCCCGGCGTTTGCTTGAGACCGGCTGAGAGGCGAACGCATGCCCAACCCGCGCCACAGCGCGCTGACCCCCGACGCCCTGCTGATGATGGACGCCATCGCACGCAACGGCAGTTTTGCCGCCGCGGCACGCGAGCTCGGCCGCGTGCCTTCGGCGCTGACCTACAGCGTACGCCAGCTCGAGGACGCGCTGGACGTGCTGCTGTTCGACCGTCGCTCGCGCCAGGCCCGATTCACCGCCGCCGGACTGGCGCTGCTGACCGAGGGGCGCCGCCTGCTGGCCGAAATCGATGCGGTGGCCAATCGCGTGCGCCGCGTGGCCACCGGTTGGGAGTCCGAATTGACGGTGGCCATCGACGGCGTCGTCTCACGCCTGACGGTGTTCGAGCTGGCCGAAGGTTTCTACGCCCTGCGGGGCGCGGACGGCCAGACACCACAGACGCGGCTGCGGCTGCGTACCGAGGTCATGGCCGGATTGTGGGAGGCACTCGTGACCGGACAGGCCGACCTGGCGATCGGCGTCGCGTTGAACACGCCGCCGCAGACCGGCATCGAGACGCTGCCGCTGGGCGAGGTCGAGTTCGTCTTCGCCGTCGCTCCGCACCACCCGCTGGCCGCGCAGGCGGGCCCGATCAGCGATGAGCAGATCGTGGTGCACCGCGCGGTGGCGGTGGCCGATTCGGCACAGCGACTCTCGCCGATGACCTTCAACCTGCTGCCCGGGCAGGATGTGCTGACGGTGTCGTCGATGCAGGCCAAGATCGAGGCGCAATTGCGTTGCCTGGGCTGCGGCTTCGTGCCCGAGCCGATGGCGCGCGAACACATTCGCGCCGGCCGGCTGGTGGTCAAGCCGGTGGCACGGGCGGGTACGTCGGTGCGCCTGGGCTATGCCTGGCGCGCCGCCGCGACGCCGCAGCCACGCCGCGCGCCGCACGGGCTGGCGCTGCAGTGGTGGCTCGATCAACTGCGCAGCCCGACCACCCGGCTGGCGCTGCTCGAGCGCCACGGCGGGCCGCCTGCCGCGGTGGATTGATGGCCGACGTGCAAGGCCT
>JBBIPS010000146.1:0-7538 GCA_037442725.1 Burkholderiales bacterium
CGGCGCAGCGCTGCGGGTGCTGCGCGGCGTCACGCCGGGGGCGGACGGACCCCTGCGCACGGCCGGCGTCGCCGCCTGGGACCTGAAGTTGCACCACGCCGACCAGACACGCGTGCTCAGGGTGCGCCCCGCTGGCGCCGCAGTGCACGTGACGCAGGACGGCAGAGCGCACACGCTGCGCCTGCTCGCGCGCGACGGCCACCAGGTGCGCATCGAACACGACGGTATCCAGTGCGCGCTGGTCTGCGTCGTCACCGGCAACTCGGTGCACATCGCGCTCGACGGCGCCAGCCTGCGCTTCGACGAGTTGTCGGCGACACCGGACGCGGCGCCGGCGAGCGACCCGCGCCGCGCCTGTGCGCCGGTGGCCGGCCAGGTCGCGCAGTTGCTGGTGCGAGCCGGCGACCGCGTCGCGGCGGGCCAGCCGCTGGCCAGCGTCGAGGCGATGAAGATCGAGATGTGGTTGCACGCCGGCTGCGCCGGCTGCGTCGCCGCGGTGCATGTGGCCGCCGGCGATGCGGTGGCGGCGGGCAGCCTGCTGGTCGAGATCACGAGCGAAGGCGAACAGACATGAGCAGCATCGGCGACAAAGCCATCCTCACCTGCGCGCTGACCGGCGTGCTGACGAACCCGAAGCAGCACCCGGTGCCGGTCACGCCGGCGCAGATGGCGGCCGCGGCGCGCCAGGCCTGGGACGCCGGCGCGAGCATCATGCACGTCCACCTGCGCATGCAGCAGGAGGGGCTGGGCCATCTGCCGAGCTGGGACCCGGAAGTCGCCGCGGCCATCGTCGGCGCGATCCGCGACGCCTGCCCGGGCGTCATCATCAACCTGAGCACCGGTGTCGTCGGGGCCGACATCGCCGGTCCGGCAGCGTGCATCCGGCGCGTGCGACCCGAGATCGCGGCCTGCAACGCCGGCAGCCTGAACTACCTCAAGCTCCGCGACGACGGCCGGTGGGCCTGGCCGCCGCTGCTGTTCGACAACCCGGTGAGCAAGGTGGCGGCCTTGCTCGACGTGATGGCCGGGACGCACACGCATCCGGAGTTCGAGTGCTTCGACGTCGGCATCGTGCGCTCGGTGGCGATGTACCTGAAGGCCGGGATGTTCAGCGGCACGCCGGAAGTCAACTTCGTGATGGGTGTGGCCTCGGGCATGCCGTGCGATGCCGACCTGCTGGCACTGCTGCCACGCTACCTCGTCGACGGCGCGGTGTGGCAGGCCACGCTGATCGGCCGTGCCGAGATCTGGCCGCTGCACCAGAAGGTGGCCGAACTCGGCGGCATGCTGCGCAGCGGGCTCGAGGACACCTTCTACCTGCCCGACGGCGAACGCGCCGTCAGCAACGGTGCGTTGATCGACGCCCTGGCGCGCTGCGCCCGCCACGCCGGGCGCGAGGTGGCCAGCGCCGACGAGGCGCGCATGCGCCTGGGCCTGGTGGCATCGGTCTGACCGGGACCGGCTCCGCCGCCGCGCCATCCGCCGCGCAGAGTCAATCGGGCCGGCCGCGGCGCGGTACCGGCCGCAGCCGCCCCGTCGTCGGCGGGTGCGGGGTACGGTGGTTCACTTCGCCGGTCGGTGCGATCGCCGGCCGCGCCTGGCCACGGCACGCCAGACGATCACCCCGCACAGCACCAGCGTCAGCGCCGGCGTGCCCAGCACCAGCGAATAGTCGGCGTCTTCGTTGCTGCCGAGCGTCAGCACCGTGATCAGCATCCCGAACAGCGCGAGCAGGCCCAGCACCGAGGCCAAGGTCACGTACGACGTCTGCTGCGAGTGGCGCGCGCGCGAGGTCTGCCACGACATCACGAGGACCGACAGTGTCCCGACCAGGACCAGGAGCTGGAGGATGAAGAAGGTTCCGTTGATGTCCATAACACAGCAAGGCTACCATTCGCCGCGGCGCATCGCCCGCAATGTCAGGGTCCGCCATCGCGCATCAGTGGCGAAGTTCACGACTGACGCGGCGGCCCGGTCATCGCCAGGCGCATGCCGGCGTCGTCGCCAGCGGCGGCGCCGAGCCGCCATGAAACCCAAGCACTGTGCGCTGGAATTTTCGACATCGACTTGACTCTGTACCCATGAATGTGCTGAGACTGTGCTCCGATCCGCCCTTGCGTTCACCCCGCTACGTCGAAACGACTCCCGCAGATGCCCCTGAAATCCACCCCGTCACCTGGCGGACCCGTGCCGGTGGCGCTGGCGCGCGCAACGACGCGACGGCATGCACTCGCCGAGCGCATGCCAGCGCTGCGGTTGGCGTCGGCGATCTTCATCGTCGCGGTCATCGTCAACGACATCTGGGAGTTCAGCCAGAGATTCCTCTATGTCGGCGTGGCCGATACCCCGGGGGCGTTCTGGCATTGCTTCGTCGCCAGCCTCGGCGACGGCGTGCTCACCGTCGCGATCTACGTCGCCGGTTGCATCACGTTCGGGCACCGCGGCTGGTACGCCCGTGCGCACCGCTGGCGCCTGCCGTTCGTCCTGCTGGCTGGGGGCGGCGTCGGCGTGGCGGTGGAATGGATCGGCGCGCGCATCCTGCAGCGCTGGGCCTATGCGCCTGCCATGCCGGTCATTCCCGGACTCGAGTTGGGGCTCGTCCCCGTGTTGCAGATGATCGTGCTGCCGGTCGTGGTGTTCCACATCGTCGCTGCGGCGGCGAAGCTGCGGACGTGAACAGGCCCGTGGTACCGATGTCGATGCGCAGGTCATCCCGATGACCGATCGAGCCACCGCAGACCCGAACGTGGCGGCAGATTCGCCGCGCAGCGTGTCGAGCGAGCCGCCGCGGCCCGGCGCCGCCGTGGGTCGACGGACCTGGCTCGGGCTGGCTGCCGTTGCGGGCCTGTTCGCCAGCGTGCCGCTGCTGAGCCAATGGCTGGCCCGGCAGTCGAGCGCCGAAGTGCCCACGCTTCATCCCAGCCGGCGCGAGTTGCCGAACCTGCGCTTCACCGACGAGCGCGCGGCACCGACCAACCTGGCCGCCTTCCGCGGCCGCGTCGTGCTGCTCAATGTCTGGGCGACCTGGTGCCCGCCGTGCCGCGCCGAGATGCCGACGCTCGATCGCCTGCAGGCGATGCTCGGCAGCGCCGCGTTCGAGGTCGTCACGCTGTCGATCGACGAAGATGGCCTGCCCGCGGTGCGGGCGTTCTTCACGCAGACCGGCGTGCGCCATCTGCGGCCGTACATCGACAGCTTCGGCGAGGCAGCGGCAAGCCTCGCCGCGGGTGGCATCCCGGTGACGCTGCTGATCGACCGCAACGGCCGGGAAATCATGCGCAAGCTGGGGCCCGCCGAGTGGGACCAGCCCGCCAGCGTCAGACTGATTCGGGACGCGCTGGACGAGCCGGTCACGCCGGGCCCGCCCGCCCCCTCTGCCATCGGCTCCAGCGGATAGCCCGGGGCGCCTGCGGCGGCTCGGCAGGGGCCTGATGACGTTGAACAAGTCGATCCGGCAAACCGCCACGCACACGCAGTTTCGGGCCTCCGCTGCTGCTCGACTTCACCGACCATCGCAGGCAGTTTCCGGACCACTGCCATCGGGTCGAGCACGAGTACACCGGGTGGGTGCACACCCGCCGGGACCGCGCGGGGCGGCGATGATCGGCACGGACGCTTGGCGCGGCACGTGCGGCAGCGTCCGCCGCCGCCGCACGCGAAAATGGCGACCACGACCCACCTCGACCCACGACAGCCACAGACCCTGATTTCGGCAAGGACACCCAAATGACGACCCGCACTTCGAGCCACGACGACGACCCGGTCCTACCTTCACCGCGGCGCGCTGTCGCTTCGCGCCGGCCTGCAGCGCGGGTGCTGCGTCGACTGGCCGCTCTCGCGCTGGCGGCATCCGCCGCCGTGCACGCCCAGGCCGGCACCGTCGTGCCAGGTCAGGCGCCGCGGCCCGACGTTGCCGCCACCACGTCCGGGCCGATCGAGTCGGTGCGCAAATGGCTCGGCAGGTCCGATCCGCAGGCCGAGCTGATCCCCGCCGACGATGCGTTCAAGATCACCGTGCGCTCGCGCGACGCGAACACACTCGTCGCAACACTGACGCCGGCGCCCAACTACTACCTCTACCGCGACCGCATCGCTTTCAGCGTCGTCGCGCCGACGACGAGCCGCATCGCCGGCGTGACGCTGCCGCAGGGCGAGCGCAAGGCCGATCCGACCTTCGGCACGGTGCAGGTCTACCACCATCCGGTCGCTGCGGTCATCGCGCTCCAGCACGGGCAGCCGCCGACGACACCCCTGCAGTTGCGTGCCAGGTACCAGGGCTGCAACGAACCGGTGGGCGTGTGCTATCCGCCAATCGAGAAGATCGTCAGCGTGGCGTTGCCAGGCGCAGTGTCGCCCGCTGCAGCGCCACCGTCGAAGGCGACCGCCCGCCGCGCCGAATGAGCTTGTCGCCTGCCGATGTGATCGGGCGCTTCTGCGACCTGCTTGCCGCGAGCCTGTCCGACGGCAGCTTCGTCAGGACCGTGCTGTCCAGGTACCGCGGGCCCGAGGCCGACCTGCAACGCGTCGACATGCGCCGCGTGATGCTGCGCGGCGTGACACAGTTGCAACTGGTCTACCACCACTCCACGCGCGACATCACGAGGAACCTCTGCTGGGCCGAGGCCGTCGAGACGTTGCGCGGCCTGCTCGGCGCTGCAGCCTTTCGCAACGCCCACCTTCACACCACAAGCCAGCGCAGCGAGTTGACGATCACCCAGCGTGGACAAGCCCACCTGCGCAGCAGCGCGGTGCGCGCCGACGCTGCGACCCGATCGACCGGGTTCGACGACGACGGCAACCCGGACGACGTGCCGCCCCTGCCGCCGCTCGACACCCGTCACAACCGCGAGAAGCAGCGCTGGCTCGCGCTCGATAGCCCGTTCCTGGTCGAGCTGGGCGTGACGACGCCGCAGCATGCACTGATCCCGGCGCTGGCGCGCAAGTGGCGTCAGATCAACAAGTTCATCGAGGTCTTCGCCGCAGCACTCGCGGCCTCGAAGCTGGCCGCGGCGCGCCAGGTCAGGGTCGTCGACTTCGGCGCCGGCAAGGGCTACCTCACCTTCGCGATGCACGACTGGCTGTGCCACGCGCGCGCCATCGACGCCGAGGTCACCGGTATCGAGCTGCGGCCCGAGCTGGTGCGGCTGGCCAACGCCGCGATCGACAGGCTGGGCCTGCAAGGCCTGCGCTTCGTGCAGGGCGACCTGCACCACTGGCCGCCGGCGTCGCTCGACGTGATGATCGCGCTGCACGCATGCGACACCGCGACCGATCACGCGCTCAGCCTGGGCATCCGCGGCGGCGCAGCGATCCTGTTGTGCTCGCCGTGCTGCCACAAGCAGATCCGCCCGCAACTGCTCAGCCCGCACCCGCTGCGCCCGCTGCTGCAGCACGGCGTGCACCTCGGGCAGGAGGCCGAGATGGTCACCGACGGACTGCGCGCGCTGTTGCTCGAGGCCGCCGGCTACGACACCCAGGTGTTCGAGTTCATCTCGCTCGAGCACACGAACAAGAACAAGATGATCCTGGGCGTCAAGCGTCCGACGCCGAAGCCGGTGGTCCCGCTGCTGGCGCAGATTGCCGAGATCAAGGCCTTCTACGGCATCCGCGAACACTGCCTCGAAACACTGCTGCGAGGGACCATCGCCGGCAATCCGGCGTGACCGCGACCCCGACCGTCCGGCCCCCGACGCCGCCATCCCGGCCTCGATGGACTTCGCCTCATTCGCCCGCCTGACGCTGCCGCTCCTGGCCCGCCCGAAGCCAGGCGCGCCCGCGTTGCACGGCAGGCACGCCGGGACTGCCTCAGCGCCGTGAACGACCTCGCGTTCGCCACAGTGGCCGCTTGCCCTTCAGGTGACGCTCGATGCCGTCGTTCAGGCGCTGGCGCAGGTCGAGCACCTCCTCGACCTGGCCGTAGACGCCGGGGAAACGCAAGTCCAGCCACAGCCACAGCGTGCACGAGCGCAGCGCCTGCTCCATGCGGTCGAGACGGCTGTGCTCGTCGACTTCCTTCAGGAACCACGGCGTGCCGGCACGGCCGCTGTGAGCGTGCCGCCAGGCCCAGTCGAGGAAGGCCTGCAACAGCACCTCGGTGCGCGTATCCACCGGCGCCTGCGCGTAGATGAAGCGCTCGCGCAACGGTAACGCCTCGGCGTCGCGGTCGAGCTGTTCGGCCAGGTCGAGCATCTGGTCGAGCTCGGCCACCGCGAAGTGCGCATCGTCGAGCTCGAGCTGACCGCGAAAGACATCGAGCACCTCGCGCAGCCGGCGCTTGCCCAGCCGCGAGGCGATGGTGTCGACATGCCACCAGTTCGGCGCCACCTTGACCTTGAAGCCGCGCGGCGCGCGCGGCGCCTCGGGCAACAACTCCTCGAGGGCGCGCCTGGCGCCGGGCTCGGCTTCGCGCAGCACGCCGACCCAGCCCTCCTCGTGCAGGCCGAAACGGCCGGCGCGGCCGGCGATCTGGCGCACCTCGGAGACATCGAGCGCGCGGTCGGCCTGGCCGTCGAACTTGACCAGCGTGCTGAACAACACGCGGCGGATCGGCAGGTTCAGCCCCATGCCGATGGCGTCGGTGGCCACCAGGATGTCCGACTCGCCCTGCGCGAAGCGCTCGGCCTCGCGCTTGCGCACCTCGGGCGGCAGTGCGCCGTAGATCACCGATACCGACTTGCCGTTGGCCAGGATCTGGTCGCGCAGCATCAGCACGTCGCGCCGGCTGAAGGCCACCACCGCGTCACCTGCCTGCAACGCGACGATCGGCACCGTGGCGGCAAGCAACCCGACCGGCTGCATGCGATCGAACGACCGCACGGTGCAGCTCTCGCCGCACAGGCCGAGCAGGTTCTCGATCGCCGGCACGGCGTAGGCCGAGCAGATGACGATGACCTCGTTGGCCGGCACCGCGACGATGGCCTGCGTCCAGGCCCAGCCGCGGCTGGCGTCGAAGATCATCTGCGCTTCGTCGATCACCGCGACCTCGATTGGCGCGCCGGTGCCGACCATCTCGATCGTGCTCGAGACCACGCGCGCGCCCGCCGCCGGGACGTTCTCTTCGCCGGTCAGCAGCGAGCAGGCCACGCCGCGCGCGGCCAGGCGGTCGCGCCCTTCGAGTGCCAGCAGCCGCAGCGGCGCCAGGTAGGCGCCGTCGCTGGCCTGCGCCAGGCGCTCGAACGCGGCGTGCGTCTTGCCGCTGTTGGGCGGGCCGACGTACAGCGTCACGCTGCGCTGCAGGTGGCGCGCCAGCGGGAACGACTCCGGGTAGCCCTGGAACGCCAGCTCGGCGTTGAGACCCTGCAGCGTGTCGAGCTCGGCAACGCGGCGCTCCCAGCGGTCCTGCGCGCGCGTGCAGGCGGACTTCAGCGCGGCCAGGTCCTGCGGCATCTGGTCGGTCAACTCGGCTTGAGTCATCACCACATCAGCCATGATCGTTCTTTCGAAATGTGGATTGGAGCTGCTCCAGCATGAAGCTGGCAGTATCGTAGAGCGACGAGTCCAATAAATTCAAGGCGCGGACCAACCGTGTAGTCAGTCAG
>JBBIPS010000147.1:0-7530 GCA_037442725.1 Burkholderiales bacterium
TGGGCACGCCGGGGCTTGAGCCGGCGCGCGCGGCAGGCCGACGGGCGCCGCGGCGCCGTGCCAGGGTCGCAACCCGACGCGGCACGGCGTGATGCGGCGTCGCATCGGGCAACCCTATCGTTGCTAGTTGATCGGTGACCGCTCAAAACACAAGGATGCTTGACCGCCGCGCCCAGGCCACCATCGAGCGCCGGCTGGCGCAATACCCTGCCGTCGCGTTGTTGGGGCCGCGCCAGGTGGGCAAGACCACGTTGGCGCAAGCGATCGCGGCCCGGCACGATGGCGCAGTGCTGCTGGACATGGAGCGCGAGTCCGACCGCGCTGCGGTGGCGGAACCGGAGCTGTTCTTTCCGCGCTACCGCGATCGCCTGGTCGTGGTCGACGAGGTCCAGGTCGTGCCCCAGCTGTTTGCGGCATTGCGCCCCGAGATCGATGCCGACCGCCGGCCGGGCCGCTTCCTGCTGCTGGGCTCGGCTTGCGGTGCGCTGCTGCGCCAGAGCGGCGAATCCCTGGCCGGCCGGGTGTCCTGCGTCGATCTCGCGCCACTGCTGGCCACCGAAGTGCAGCCCGACCTCGCCGCCGTGCAGAGCCTGTGGCTGCGCGGCGGCTACCCTCCGAGCTACCTGGCGCCCGACGACGAAGCGGCGTTCCAGTGGCGCCAGGACTTCATGCGGGCCTTCCTGCAGCGCGATCTGCCCGCGATGGGCGTGCGCGTGCCGGCCGAGACGCTGCGTCGCTTCTGGACCATGCTGGCCCACCTGCAGGGCCAGTTGTTCAACGCCTCGCACCTGGGGCAGGCGCTGGGCGGCGCATCGCACACCACCATCGGCCGCTACCTCGACACCCTGGTCGACACGCTCATGGTGCGCCGGCTCGAGCCGCACCTGGCCAAGGTCGGCAAGCGCCTCGTCAAGTCGCCCAAGGTCTACCTGCGCGACAGCGGCGTGCTGCATGCGCTGCTCGGCCTGGCCACGGTGCGCGACCTGCAAGGCCATCCGGTGGCCGGGGCATCGTGGGAGGGCTTCGTCGTCGAGCAGGTGGCCGCCGCGCTGCCTGCCGATGCGCAGCTCGGCTTCTATCGCACCATCGCCGGTGCCGAGGTCGATCTGGTGATCGAGCGCCGCTCGCGCAAGACGGCGATCGAGATCAGGTTCTCTGCGGCGCCCAAGCCCGCGAAGGGCTTCTGGCACGCCTTGCAGGACCTGAAGATCGAGCGCGCCTACGTCGTCGCGCCGGTGGCGCGGCGCCATCCGCTGGCGCCCGCTGTCGAGGTGTTGCCGGTGTGGGATGTCGGCGCCGCGCTCGATGCCGAGATCGTGGCCGATCGCTGACAAGCCCGCCTGATGTGCCTGCGTCGTCATCGCCTTTCACGCCGTGCGCCGCAACCCGCGCGAACGCGGTGCCGATGACGCACGCGGTCTGGCCGGGCAGGTGCATTGACGCGCCGGTCTGGCCGGGGGTCGCCGACGAGGGCGGCGACGAACTGGCCTGGTGATGCGGGCCGGCGGCATCCGGCTGGCCCGGGTCGACCCGGTCGTGGGCAGCGGGATCCGGCAGGCCCGCTCCCGCGTCGTGATCCCGCCCGACGACGTGAACGTGCGCCTGCGCAGCGTGATCATCGCGCCGGTGCGCACCGGATCGCGGCCGGAGCGCTGTCGAGTCGCGCTCACCTTCCGGGGCCAGCGCGGCCCGGTCGCGCCGGACCGGATGTAAACGTTCGACCGTGTGCGGCGGGTCAGGCCACCGGGCGCGCTGCGCCCGGCCATGCCGGCTGATTCGAACCTGCCGACGTGGCCGGCACGACCCGCCCCGGCGCGTTCGTCCTTGGCCCGGGCGGGCCGATCGTGCCGTTCGAGGACGAGCCCCGGGCCGTGCCGGCGGGCGTGTCGTGGGTGGGCCGGGAGCGTCCCGCCGTGCGCTCGTGCGGCCGGGGTCGGCCCCGGCTCAGGACTCGCGCCGGCCCGAAGTCCACTGCCGCGACTGCTCCATCGTGGCCACGTCCGAGCGCTGCACGGGGAACTCGACCAGCGACTTCATCACGACCTGCCCGGCATCGCCGAGCCTGGGCGAGGGTGGCAGGGTCACGCCGGCGTAGTGCTCGCACAGCAGGCCCACCTCGTCGACGCCGTGGCACAGGCGTGCCGCGGTGCCGCCGGTCAGGCGGCCGTTGAGTTCGTAGACCTTGAAGCGGCCCGCCCGGTCGCGCCGGCCCTGGAGGTTGAGCGAGCCGCGCCAGCCGGACCTGGCCAGCGCCTCGGCATAGGCGCCGGCGGTGGCACCCACATCGGCGTCGTCGACGACGACGCTGCGTTCGGCGCGACCTGCGACCAGGACGACCTCGGTGCAGATCATCGAGACCACCCGGCCCGCGGGCGTGATCAGGCATTGGCACGCGTACTGCGCGTAGCCGGGGGCGTGGAAGAGCGGGACGCCGGCCCCGCGTTCGCGGCCGAGCTGCATGACTTCGTCGCCCGGGCTGAGGTACTCCTGGAACAGATAGCCGTCGATGCGCGAGGCTGCGGCGAGCTCGGCCTCGTCGTAGACGATCCGCACGCCACGCGAGCCATTGCCGGCACGCGGCTTGGCGATGAGCGGAAAGCCGTGCCGCATCGCCAGCGCGCGGATGGCTGCGAGATCGCCGCTTGCGGTGTCGGCGAAGGGCAGGCCGTGCGCGGCCGCGAACGAGCCGCTCAGCAGCTTGTCGCCGAGCAGGCGCGCCATCGCCGGCGGCCCGCACGGGATCGCGTGTGCCCACTCGGGCGCCTGCTCGCGCAGCGCCGCGAGCAGCAGCACGTCGTCGTCGCGCCCCGGCAGCACCAGGCGGGGCTGCTCGGCGCGCAGGACCTGCATCAGGCGCGTCCGGTAGGCCGCGGACTGGCACGCCGCGGGCGCGAGATAGGCGCGGTCGCAGCGATAGATGTTGGGCGAGGCCGCGACGCTGTTGAGGCCGACCACCGCGAGGCCGGCGCGGCGCCCCTCGAGGCTGTCGAGGATGTTCTGCCCGACCAGGCTGCCGACGCTGGTGATCAGGAGCGACTTGTCCATGCCTCCTCCTGCGGCCCGTTATCGAGCGGCCGCGATGTTGTTGCCTGCAGCGCAGGCCTGACCTGCCGAAGCCCGGTCACGGGATCGACCGATCGCTGCGCCGGCCGTGACCCGTCAGCCTCGCGGGTGATCGCCGAGCGAACCGGCGCGACGGGTCGATCGCTCGCCTATGCACTCATCCGCGCCAGCTGCAGGCGCCGGCGGACCTCGGAGGCGTCGGCCAGCGGCCGGCCGTATGCGGCTGCCAGCCTGGCCACACCGCCCACCAGCGCAGCGTTGGTCGCCGGCTCGCGCCCGGCGGCGCCCTCGCACCAAAGGTTGTCCTCGAGGCCGACGCGCACGCCACTGGCGACGATGCAGCCCAGCGCCAGCGCCGGGCGCTGCTGCCGCCCGATCCCCGCGAGCGCCCAGTGCGAACCGGCCGGCAGCAGGTGCACCGCGGCGGCGACATCGCCCAGGTCGCACTGCAGGCCCGCGACGTTGCCGAGCAGCAGGTTGAAGTAGTAGGGCGGCTCGATCAGCCGCTCGGAGATCAGCACCCTCGCGAAATGCAGCATGCCGATGTCGAAGACCTCGAGCTCGGGCTTCACGCCCCGCTCCTGCATGCGTCGCGCCAGGTGGCGGATGGTGTCGGGGCTGTTGATGCTCGGGCCGCCCGCGAAGTTCATCGAACTCAGGGTCAGGCTGCCCATGTCGGGCCTGGCGCTGCCTTGCAGGTCCAGCACCGCGGCGCGCTGCTCCGGGGTCTGGCCATGCCGTCCGCTCAGCGACACGCCGATGACGAGGTCCCGGCCCTCGGCGGTGGCGCGCAGCCTTTCGATCAGGCTGCGGTAGCGCAACGGGTCGCAGCTCGGCCGCCCCTCGTCGTCGCGCACATGCAGGTGCACCATGCCGGCGCCGAGCCGCGCGCAGGCGACGACGTCGTCGGCGATGGCCGCCTCGGTGATCGGCACGTGCGGATTCCTCGCTGCGTCGGCGACGGCGCCGGTGGGAGCGACGTTGATGATCAGTGGCTGGTCCATTCGGTTCAGGGCTCCATCTGGTCGGAGGTCATGTCGCGGCGCCGGGCCGGGACGCCCATGTACACGCCGTCTTTGACGGTATCGGCCGTGACCACCGCGCCGGCGGCGACGAAGCAGCGCGCGGCGATGCGCACGTGGTCGCGCACCGTGCTGTTGAGTCCGAGGAAACAGCGCTCGCCCACGCTGGCACTGCCGGCCACCACCGCGTGCGCGGCCAGGAAGCAGTGGTCCGCCACGGTCGCGTGGTGCGACACATGGCTGCCGCTGCGCAGGATGCAGTTGTCTCCGATCGCCGCGAACGGATGCACCATGCAGCCCTCGAAGAGCATGCAGTTCTCGCCGATGCGCAGATCGGGCCAGACCATCGCGCGCGAGGCGACGTACGAGACGAAGCCGTAGCCCCTGCCCCTGGCGGCCTGGAACCGATCGGCGCGCAGGCCATTCATCCGTTGCCCGCCCAGGGCGATCAGCAGGCGCACGGCCGCGGGCGGGAAGCGCTGCTCGAGCGCATCGAACGGCACCACCGGCAGGTCGTGCAGTCGCTGCGCCACGCAGTACGTGCGATCGGCGGTGAACCCGACCACGCGGTGCGCGCTGTCGTGCGCCAGGACGTACCAGGCCAGGCTGGCGAACCGCCCGAGGCCGAAGATCACGACGTCCATCGCTGCCGTCCTCAGGCGTTGCCGATCAGTTCGGCGACGCGATCGACCTGCTCGAGCGGCAGGTCGGGATGGATCGGCAGGCACAGGATCTGTTGCGCCACCTCGGTGGCCACCGGCAGGTGGTCCGGGCGTGCGCTCGCCAGATCGCGGTACATCGGCATCGAGCTGATCAGCGGGAAGAAGTAGCGCCGTGCCAGCACGCCGTGCGCCCTGAGCAGCGCATACAGGCCGTCGCGCCCGAGCCCGAATCCGGACCGCACACGCACCGGAAAGTAGGCATGGTTGCAGCGCCGCAGTGCCTGCAGGGGCAGGCATTGCAGGCCGGGCACGCCGGCCAGCCGCTCGCGGTAACGCGCGTCGATGCGCGCGCGCCGTTCGTGCACGAGGTCGACACGGCCCAGTTGCAGCAGGCCGAGTGCGGCCTGGAACTCGTTCATCTTGGCGTTGATGCCGACGTCGACGACGGTGACCTCGTCGGCGATGCCGAAGTTCTGCAGGTCCACCGCGCGCCCGTGCAGCGCCGGGTCGCCGCAGACCAGCGCGCCGCCCTCGAAGGTGTTGAAGACCTTGGTCGCGTGGAAGCTGAGCACCGATGCGTCGCCGTGCCGCAGCAGGCTGCCACCCTCGTCGCACACGCCGAAGGCATGTGCAGCGTCGTACAGCAGCCTGACGCCGTGTCGTCGGGCCAGCGCCTCCAGGCGCGCCGTGTCGCAGCTGCGGCCGTAGACATGCACCGGCAGGATCGCGCTCGTGCGCGGCGTGATGGCGGCCTGCACCCGTGCCGGGTCCAGGCAGAGCGACTCGGGGTCGATGTCGACGAACACCGGTTGCAGGTGGTTCCACGCCAGGGTGTGCGCCGTCGCCACGAACGAGAACGGCGTGGTGATGACTTCACCGTCGAGCCCGAGCGCACGCTGCGCGACGAGCAGGGCCAGCGTCGCGTTGGCGAACAGCGCCACGTGCGCGACGCCCAGGTGGTCGGCCAGTGCCTGCGCGAAGCGCTCGTGGAACGGGCCGCGGTTGGTCAGCCGGTGGCTGGCCCAGATCGACCGCAGCAGCGGGATGAATTCATCCAGCGGCGGCAAGTCCGGCTGCGTCACGGTCAGCAGCGGATTCTCGATGTCGGCGGCAGGGCTGGGCACAGGGGGAGGACGTTGGCGCCCGCGGGGGCAGGCGCCACTATACGTACCGGCGACGCGCAGGCGTCTCAACGCGGGTCCGGCAGGTCGACGCTGAACGCCTGCGCCGGCAGACCCTCGCACCAGCGCTGCCACATCGTGCGCAGGGCGCGCTCGAAACAGCGCGCCACCACGTCCGCGCTTCGCAACGGGCTCGACGCGATGCGCTGGCGCATTCCGGCGCGCAATTCGGCCAGCGCCTCGAGTTCGCCGGCGGCGCGCACGGCGCGCTCGACGAAGGCGCCGGCGCCATCGACCGACCAGTCGAGCAGGCCCAGGCGCGCCAGGTTCGCGGTGCTGATGCGCTCGGCGCGCCGGGCTCCGGCCAGCGTCAGCACCGGCACGCCCATCCACAGGCTGTGCTGCGTCGTGGTGCCGCCGGTGTACGGGAAGGTGTCGAGCACGACGTCGACGGCGTGGTGCAGCGCGAGGTACTCGTCGAGCGCGCAGCGCGGATGGAAGCTCAGGCGGTGGTCCTCGATGCCATGCGCCGCGAAGCGATCGCACAGCACCTGCCGCAGCGCCGCATCGGACACGTTGCCCAGCACCAGGCGCGAGCCGGGCACCGCGTGCAGCACGCGGCACCACAACGCGAGCGCCCCGGCGCCCAGCTTGCCCGGCCGGTTGAAGCTGCCGAAGGTGAAGTGGCCGCTCGTCATTGCCGGCAACGCGTTGACGTCCGGCCCGCCGTCGGGCGGCTGGAAGGCGCCGCTGGCGGGCAGGCGCACGAGCTTCTCGACGAACCACGCGTCGATGCGTCCCGGCGGTGCGCTGTACGGGTCGGCCAGGTAGTAGTCCATCGCCCCGAGCCCGGTGGTTTCCGGGTAGCCGATCCAGCTGGCCTGGATCGGCGCCGGCTTGCGCGCGAAGGTCATCAGCCGGTTGCCCGCGGTGTGGCCCGACAGGTCGATGAGGATGTCGACGCCGTCAGCGCGCACGCGCTGCGCGAACTGCGGGTCGCTCATGCCGCTGACGACGCACCAGCCATCGGCCAGCGACTTCAGCCGCTGCGTCACGTCGTCCTCACTCGCGAGGTTGGAGTACGCGAGCACCTGCACCTGGCTGCGCTCGAGGCTGCGCCAGATCGGCTCGATGAAGTGCGACACGGCGTGGCGGCGCAGGTCGCCCGAGACGAAGCCCACGCGCAGGCGCCGGCCGGGCTGGCGCGCGTTGGCATGCGGTGCCCGATCGGCGCGCAGCGCCGGCTCGAAGCGTTCGCCGAAGCCGCGGTGCGCCTCGAAGCTGGCCTGTGCGTCGACCGTCTCGTCGTGGGCCAGGCAGTACAGCAGGTTCGAGTAGAACGCCGGCACGGGCCGCAACTCGAACGCGCGCCGATAGCTCGCCGCGGCGGCCGTCGTCTGCCCGCTGTCCTGCAGCGCGTTGCCCAGGTTGTTGTGCGCCTCGGCGTAATCCGGTTTGATCTCCAACGCTCGATCGTAGCCCGCGAGCGCCTCCTCAGGTCGCTTGAGGGCGCCCAGCGCGACCGCGCGACTGTAGTGCGCGTCGGCGTCGATGAAGAACGTCCGACCGGCCTGTGCGTTGACCCGGTGACACAGCGCCATCGCCTCGGCCGCGGCGGTCGGCTCGTCGAGCAACGACGAGTTGGCGACCTCCGTGCCGGTG
>JBBIPS010000148.1:0-7486 GCA_037442725.1 Burkholderiales bacterium
CCGCCCGGCACGGCGGCAGGCGTCACCACCCCAGCCGGGGTAGCAGCAGGCCGCGTGGCAGGCGGCGGGGGCGGCGGCTTTTTCCTGAAGAAGCTGAACATTCGAGTCCATCGATGAGGGCGCCGATGGGGCGTCGACCCACGATGCCTGGCCGCTATAATCCGCGCCCTGTGGCGCTTTAGCTCAGTCGGTTAGAGCGACGGAATCATAATCCGCAGGTCCGGGGTTCGAGTCCCTGAAGCGCCACCACGACACCCGGCCCGGGCATGCAGCCTCGGGCCGTTTTGCTTGCCGCAGCCACTGGATCCACACCATGCTTCGCTGTGTCGCCCCGACCCTGGCCGGACGCAGTGTCACACGCCCGAGGACGCGCGCGCCGCTGCGTCCGGGGTTGCCGATGGGCCTCGCCGCTGTCGGCCTGGCCGTCGTGCTGCCCGCCGTTGCGCAGTTCAGCCGCCCCTTCCCGGCCACGGCGTTGCGCGGCGAGCTCGTCGTGACGCAGCCGCCCGAGATCACGCTAAGCGACCAGCCGGCGCGTCTGGCGCCGGGAGCGCGCATCCGCGGCCAGGACAACCTGCTGCAGATGTCGGCGGCGCTGGTTGGGCGCAAGTTCGCCGTGCATTACACGCTCGACCCCTACGGACTGGTGCGCGACGTCTGGATCCTCACGCCCGCCGAGGCGGCGCGCACGCCCTGGCCCGCAACGCCACAGCAGGCGCAGCGCTGGAGTTTCGACGCCGCAGCACAGAGCTGGACGCCGCGCTGACGCGAGGGCTGCGGCGATGGCCAGGAAGGTCTACATCCGCAGCTTCGGCTGCCAGATGAACGAGTACGACGCCGACAAGATGGCCGACGTGATGCGCGTGGCCGAGGGCTACGAACCGACCGCCGACCCCGAGCAGGCCGACCTGATCCTGTTCAACACCTGCTCGGTGCGCGAGAAGGCGCAGGAGAAAGTGTTCTCCGACCTCGGCCGCGTCAAGCACCTCAAGCGCAAGGGCGTGCTGATCGGTGTCGGCGGCTGTGTGGCCAGCCAGGAGGGAGCGGCAATCATCGATCGCGCTCCGTATGTGGACGTGGTGTTCGGTCCGCAGACGCTGCACCGCCTGCCGCAGCTGCTCGAGCAGCGGCGCCGGCTCGGCCGTGCGCAGGTCGACATCAGCTTTCCCGAGATCGAGAAGTTCGACCACCTGCCGCCGGCCCGGGTCGCAGGCGCGTCGGCGTTCGTCTCGATCATGGAGGGTTGCTCGAAGTACTGTTCGTACTGCGTCGTGCCGTACACGCGGGGCGAGGAGGTGAGCCGCCCGTTCGACGACGTGCTGACCGAGGTGGCGGGGCTCGCCGTGCAGGGCGTCAGGGAAGTGACGCTGCTCGGCCAGAATGTCAACGCCTACCGCGCTGGCACGAGCGGCAGCACCGGCGATGCAGCGGTCAGCGCCGACTTTGCACGGCTGCTCGAATACGTGCACGAGATCCCGGGCATCGAGCGCATCCGCTACACGACCAGCCATCCGAACGAATTCAGCCAGCGCCTGATCGACGTGTACGCCAGGCTGCCCAAGCTCGTCAGCCACGTACACCTGCCGGTGCAGCACGGCTCGGACCGCATCCTGATGGCGATGAAGCGGGGCTACACGACGCTCGAATACAAGAGCACGATCCGCCGGCTGCGCGCGGCGCGTCCCGGCATCAGCCTGTCGTCGGACTTCATCGTGGGTTTCCCCGGCGAGACCGAGGACGACCATCGCAGGACACTGCAACTGATCGAGGAGATCGGCTACGACGCGTCGTTCAGCTTCGTCTTCAGCCCGCGCCCGGGCACGCCGGCGGCGGCGCTGCCCGACGACACGCCGCGCGCGCGCAAGCTCGCGCGACTGCAGCAGTTGCAGGCGCTGCTCGAAACCCAGGCGCGACGCATCAGCGCCGCGCGCGTGGGCACGCGCCAGCGCATCCTCGTCGAGGGGCCGAGCCGAAAGGACGCGGCCGAACTGATGGGGCGCACCGAGTGCAACCGCATCGTCAACTTCGACGGCGGGGCGCAGGCGGCCGAACTGGTCGGCCGGATGATCGAGGTGACGATCACCGAGGCGCTGCCGCACTCGCTGCGCGGCGCGGTGGTGGCCGGCGCTGTCGCGGCCTGATCAGGCACGACGCCACCGCGCGACGGGACTTCAGCGGCGGGCACCGAACCCGGCCCGCCACAGCGCCAGTGCGCAGGCCGTGACCATCGCCGCATAGGTCGCCATGCGGCCGTCACGGCCGCTGACGACGAGGCCGCCGATGAGTGCCAGCGTCGAAGCTGCGCTGCCCCAAAGCGCGAGGCGCCGCCACGGCACCGGGCCCAGTTCCCGGCGCCACAGCAGCTTGGCCGCGCTCGCCGCGAGCACGCCCAGGCCGAACGCCGGGGCCAGGAAGTTGAGCAGGTGCCAGAGTGCGTCGAGTGGTCCCATGGAGTGGGGGCAAGAGGTATCCGTTGACGCGCATCAAGCACCACGGCGCCGCCGGACCCTGCGAAAAGACGGCAAATTCTATAATTCGCAGATGAGTGTGTTCGCCCTCGGTCTGAACCACACCACTGCGCCGGTCGATCTGCGCGGTCGTTTTGCCTTCGCGCCCGAGCAGCTCTGCCCCGCACTGCGGGCCTTTCGCGAGCGGCTGGCGCGTGCCCTGCCCGAGGCCGCGCTGCTGTCGACTTGCAATCGCACCGAACTCTACGTCGCCGCCGATCCGGCCGATGCCGGCGGGCTGGTGCACCCGGCGATCGACTGGCTGGCCGCGCAGGGCAACGTCAGCACCGACCAGTTGCGCTCGCACACCTATGTGCTCGAGCACCACGCCGCCGCGCGCCATGCATTCCGCGTCGCCTCGGGGCTGGATTCGATGGTGCTGGGCGAGCCGCAGATCCTCGGCCAGATGAAGCAGGCGGTGCGCGAAGCCGATGCCGCCGGCACGCTCGGCACCACGCTGCATCAGTTGTTCCAGCGTTCCTTCTCGGTCGCCAAGGACGTGCGCACATCGACCGAAGTCGGCGCGCACTCGATCAGCATGGCGGCAGCTGCGGTGCGGCTGGCCGCGCAGTTGTTCGAGGACCTGAGCGAGATCAACGTGCTCTTCGTCGGCGCCGGCGAGATGGTCGAGCTCGTGGCAACGCACTTCGCCGCACGCGCGCCGAAGTCGATGGCCATCGCCAACCGCACGCTCGAGCGCGGCGAGAAGCTCGCGGGCCGCTTCGGCGCCCAGGCGCTGCGCCTGGCCGACCTGCCGCAACGCCTGCACGAGTTCGACGCCATCATCTCGTGCACCGCCAGCACGCTGCCGATCATCGGTCTGGGTGCCGTGCGCAGCGCATTGAAGGCGCGCCGCCAGCGGCCGATGTTCATGGTCGACCTGGCGGTGCCGCGCGACATCGAGCCCGAGGTTGCCACGCTGTCCGACGTCTACCTCTATACCGTCGACGACCTGGCCGCGCTGGTGCAATCGGCGGGCGAGAAGCGCCAGGCGGCGGTCGCCCAGGCCGAGGCCATCATCGATGCCGGCGTGCAGAGCTTCACGCACTGGCTCGACCAGCGCGCCAGCGTGCCGCTGATCCAGGCGCTGAACGCACAGGCCGACCACTGGCGTGCCGCCGAGATCGCCCGCGCCCGCAAGCTGCTGGCCAAGGGGACCGACGTCGACAGCGTGCTCGACGCCTTGTCGCGCGGCCTGACGCAGAAGCTGCTGCACGGCACGCTGGCCGAACTGCATGCCAGCGACGGCGAGCAGCGTGCGCAGATGGCGCAGACCGTGTCGCGCCTGTTCCTGCGCCAGACGCCGCGCAATCCGTCGAACGACGTCGGCGACGCCGCCGCCTAGCAGCGCCAGCCGGCGCGCGCGCCGCGACGCGTGGCGCCGTTGCCCGCACACCATCACCGCCCATGAAAGACTCCCTGCGTTCGCAGCTGCAGCGCCTGACGATGCGGCTGGCCGAGCTCGATGCCCATCTGGCCGACCCGCAGGTGACTGTCGACATGCAGCGCTACCGCGCGATCGCGCGCGAGCAGTCCGAAGCGGCGGGGCTGGTCGCGCTGTTTCGCGATTACGAGCAACGTGAGGCCGACCTCGCCAGCGCACGCACGATGCTGGCCGATCCCGAACTGGCCGAACTGGCGCGCGACGAGGTGCGCGTGGCTCAGGCCGACCTCGAGCGCCTGCTCGGCGAGTTGCAGACCGCGCTGCTGCCGCGCGACCCCGACGACGAGCGCAACGCCTTCGTCGAGATCCGCGCCGGCACCGGCGGCGAGGAATCGGCGCTGTTCGCCGCTGACCTGGCGCGCATGTACCTGCGCTACTTCGAACGCCGCGGCTGGCGCACCGAGGTGATGAGCGAGAACGCGAGCGAACTCGGCGGCTGCAAGGAGCTGGTGCTGCGCGTCGCCGGCGACCACGTCTTCGGCGACCTCAAGTTCGAGTCCGGCGGCCACCGCGTGCAGCGCGTTCCGGCGACCGAATCGCAGGGCCGCATCCACACCAGCGCCTGCACGGTGGCGGTGATGCCCGAGCCCGACGAACAGGCCGAGCTCACGCTCGACCCGGCCGAGTTGCGCATCGACACCTTTCGCGCCAGCGGCGCCGGCGGCCAGCACATCAACAAGACCGACAGTGCGATCCGCATCACGCACCTGCCCAGCGGCATCGTCGCCGAGTGCCAGGACGACCGCTCGCAACACCGCAACAAGGCCAGGGCGATGGCGGTGCTGCTGGCGCGGCTGCGTGACCGGGAGCGCGCCGAGCGCGACGCCAGGCAGGCGGCGACGCGCCGCAGCCTGGTCGGCTCGGGCGATCGCAGCGACCGCATCCGCACCTACAACTTCCCGCAGGGCCGGCTCACCGACCACCGCATCAACCTGACGCTGTACAAGCTCGGCAGCATCATGGAGGGCGAGCTCGACGAGGTCATCGCCGCACTGCACGCCGCGCAGGCACAGGCACAGCTCGCCGCGCTCGAAGGCGCAGCGGCATGAGCGCGATGCCGCGCCGCGCGGCCATCCCGCGGTGCACCCGCTTCAGCACGCACCCGGCGCCCGCGCGGCCGGCATGAGCAGCGTTGCACAGGCGTTGGCCGCCGCCCGGGCGGTGGGCATCGATCGGCTCGATGCCGAGCTGCTGCTCGCGCATCGGCTGCAGCGCCCGCGCAGCTGGTTGCTCGCGCACGGCGACGCGGCATTGCCGGACGCGCTGGTGGACACCTACCGCGCCGACTGCCGCCGGCGTGCCGACGACGTGCCGCTGGCCTACCTGCTCGGCCAGCGCGAGTTCCACGGCCTGACCCTGCAGGTGACGCCGGACGTACTGGTACCCCGCCCCGACACCGAAACCCTGGTCGACTGGGCGCTCGAATTGATCCCCACGCTGGCGCCAGCCGCGCCGGCGCTGGTCGACCTGGGCACCGGCAGCGGTGCGATCGCACTGGCACTGGCGCAGCGCTGCGCCGGCGTCAACGTCACCGCCACCGACCTGAGTGAAGCCGCGCTGGCGGTGGCACGGGACAACGCCGCTCGGCTGGGCCTGGCGCTGCAGTTCGCCGCCGGCTCGTGGTGGCACGCCGTGGCGGGGCAACGCTTCGACCTGGCGCTGTCGAACCCGCCCTACATCGCCGAGGGCGACTCCCACCTGGCCGCACTGCGTCATGAGCCGGCGCTGGCATTGACCGCGGGTGACGATGGCCTGGACGCGATCCGCGCCATCCTGGCCGGCGCGCCGCTGCACCTGCGTCCCGGCGCCTGGCTGCTCGTCGAGCACGGCTGGGATCAGGCCGAGCCGGTGCGCGCGTTGTTTGCCGCGACTGGCTTCGCCGAAGTGGCAACGCGATGTGACATCGAGGCGCGACCGCGCTGTTGCGGCGGTCGGTTGCGATGAGTGGTGGCCGCGAGCGTGCCCGGCCGGCGTCGGGCGCCGGGCGGCGATGCCCACCATCGGCGTGACTTTCGACGCATCTGGATGCACATGCCGTGGCCCGGCAGCGTACGATGGCCCGCAGGCGAATCGCAAAGGAGCAGATCATGCGCATCGTCGTCCTGGCAGTTCTGGTGTCGCTGACAGGGGCCGCGATCGCGGCCGGTGACGGGCTGGTGGCCGCACCGCAGGCGCTCGGCAACGGGTCGGCGCTGGGCGGCTCGCACTGGCAGGCCCGCTTCGAGCTCGACAGCCCCGTCGTACCCGCCTATTGGGCGCGCCAGATGCTGGGTCAGTCCGGCTCGATGCTGACCGCCCGGCTGCTCGGCGACTACCATCTCGACGCGCTGCAACTGGGCCAGGCCGGCGCAATGCGGCTCACCGGGGGCGTGTTGCTGAGCCAGCGCCCGACACCGATCGGCGCGGCGTCGCGGTCCGAGCTGGGCGGCACGACGCAGCCGACGCGCAGCATCTGGCCCTACTTTGGCATCGGCTACTCGGGTGCGGGCGTGCGCGGCGACTGGGGCTTCAGTGCCGATGTCGGCCTGGCGGCGCAAGACCCGGGCGAAGCGCTGCGCCTGGGTCAGGTGCTCGACGGCGGGCTCGGCGTGGGCAACGCGTTGCGCGGCTTGCGGCTGCAGCCGGTGGTGCGGCTCGGCGTCAACTACAACTTCTGACCCGGTCTCGTCGGCCCCAGGGCAGGCGGCGCCCGCACCGGCGCGATGCGGGCGCTTTGCCGTATAAAGGCGGCCTGATCCATCCACCAACGGGCCCGGCCCGCACCGCCATGAGTGACGTTCAAAAGCGCATCGACGACATCGTGAAGAACAGCCGCGTCGTGCTGTTCATGAAAGGCACCAGCCAGTTTCCGATGTGCGGCTTCTCCGGTCGTGCGATCCAGGTGCTCAAGGCCTGCGGCATCGACAACCCGACGACCGTCAACGTCCTCGAGGACGAGGCGATCCGCCAGGGCATCAAGGAATACGCCAACTGGCCGACCATTCCACAGCTCTACGTCGACGGCGAGTTCGTCGGCGGCTCCGACATCATGACCGAGATGTACGAGTCAGGCGAGTTGCAGCAGTTGCTGTCGGCGTGAGCACGCCGGCCCGCCTCGTCATCGGCATCAGCGGTGCCAGCGGCGCGATCTACGGCGTGCGCCTGCTGCAGCGCGCACGCCAGCTCGGTTTCGAGACGCACCTGGTCGCCACCCCGGCCGGCGTGCTCAACGCGCATCACGAACTCGACCTCGACCGCGACGCGCTCGAGGCGCTGGCCGACCACGCCTGGGCGCCCGGCGACGTCGGTGCCTGCGTGGCCAGCGGCAGTTTCGCCACTGCCGCGATGGTGGTGGCGCCGTGCTCGATGCGAACGCTGGCCGCGGTGGCACACGGCACGTCGGACAACCTGCTGACCCGCGCCGCCGATGTGACGCTGAAGGAGCGCCGCGCGCTGCTGCTGATGGTGCGCGAGACGCCGCTGAATCTGGCCCACCTGCGCAACATGACCGCCGTCACCGAGATGGGCGGCATCATCTTTCCGCCGCTGCCAGCCT
>JBBIPS010000149.1:0-7408 GCA_037442725.1 Burkholderiales bacterium
TTCGGTTGCTTGCAAGGCAACCCGCATGGTCGCCCATGCGGGTCGAAGGAGCCGCCACCTCAGCTCACGCGTTCAGCAGAATCTGGGACATCGCCCCCGGGGTCCGGGGGTAGGCTTTGCCCGGCATGCCGTCCGCCTCAGTTCACGCCCATGAAGCCGCGTCGATGGCCGACTGCTGGTCTGACCTGTCAACGCATCTTTGTAGGATTGGCAGGCCTGAAGGAACCGATCGAGTGTTTGCGGGTTGGTGGCGGCGCTTGTTCGCTGGCCGGGCCTGGGCTCACGCGGCGCAAGGCCCGCCGCATCGGGCTCGTCCGCGCACAGCGGCAGTGCGACGCATGCCGGCGCGATCGGCAAGGCGCCGCGTACACTTTGCCCCCGTTGCCGGGCCCGCTTCGCGCATGGACATCCTCTACAGCCTCGCCGCCATCGTCGCCGCCTACCTGGTCGGCTCGCTGTCGTTCGCGGTCATCGTCAGCCGCGCGCTGGGGCTGGCCGATCCGCGCACCTACGGCTCGCGCAACCCCGGCGCCACCAACGTGCTGCGCACGGGCAGGCGCTGGGCCGCCGTGCTGACGCTGGCGCTGGACGCGCTCAAGGGCTACCTGCCGGTGCTGGCGGCGCTGCTGCTGGCGCCGCGCCTGGACCTGCACGACGCGACGATCGGGCTGGTCGGGCTGGCGGCCTTCCTGGGCCACCTCTGGCCGCTGTTCTTCGGTTTCAAGGGGGGCAAGGGCGTGGCCACCGCGGCCGGCGTGCTGCTGGCGTTCAACCCCTGGCTCGGTGCGGCCACGCTGCTGACCTGGGTCATCGTCGCCGCGTTCTTCCGCTTCTCGTCGCTGGCCTCGATCGTCGCGGCGCTGTTCGCCCCGTTCTACCAGTTGCTGATCTGGGGCCCCTCGTCGCTGGCACTGGCCATCGCGGTGATGAGCTGGCTGCTGGTGTGGCGGCACACCGGAAACATCCGCAAGCTGCTTGCCGGCACCGAGTCGAGGATCGGCCAGCGCGCTGCCGACACCGCCGGGCCTGCGACGCTCGCCGCGCGCGCGCCCGGCCAGGGTCACCCGCACACGCACGGGCACCGCAACCCGCACGGGCGCCAGCACGCGCCCGGTCATCGGCAGTCGGCCGCCGATCCGCAACCCAGCCGCAAAGGACAACACTGAAATGGTTCAACGCTATGACGTCGGCCCGCGCATGTCGGAGATGGCCGTGCACAACGGGGTGTGCTACCTCAGCGGCCAGGTGGCCGTCGAGGGCGAGCCCGACATCGAGGGCCAGACGCGCGAGGTGCTGGCGTCGATCGACGACCTGCTGGCACGCGCCGGCACCGACAAGTCGCGCATCCTGCGGGCGCAGATCTTTCTCGCCGACATGGCCGACTTCGCCGGCATGAACCGCGTCTGGGACACCTGGGTCGTGTCCGGTCACACGCCCACGCGCGCCACCGTGCAGGCCACGCTGGCCAAGCCCGAGTGGAAGGTCGAGATCGTCGTGATGGCGGCGTTGTAGCGCGGCCGCGCCGCGCGCCGGCGCCGACAACAGCGGCGAATCCAGCCTGGCGCTGGCATCTGCGAGGTCGGGCAGGCGGGCCCGCGAGGGCGCCGAAGCCGGCGTGGCTTGCGCCGGCGGCGTACCGGCCGGCTTCGTCGGCGGCACGAGCCGGGCCGACACCATCGTGAGCGGTGCCGTATCAATTGAAACGGACTGGGCCCTCAGGTCGAAGAGCCGTACCGGCGTGGCGCCGGCGTGGTTGCCGCCGGCGCGCCGGCGGCATGGTCCACGAACGGGTCGCATCGGCGAGTGCCTCGAGCCGGTCCGGCAAGCGCACCGTCGGCGCTGCGGGAACCCCCGTCACGATCACCTCGGAAGCGAATTCGACCGCCCCCAGGGCAAGGTGCATCCGCGCCTGGCGCAAATGCGCTGCGGTGTCGCCCCCTCTCGCTGACTTCGCCGTCTTCCCGTCACGGTCGTTGGTCGTGCGCGCGAACAGAATATCTGCTACGCCCCATCGTCCCGGTGCGCCTCGAAGATGTCCCGGAACCGGAGGACGCGATCCTTGAAGGCCGCGAGCACCGCCGGGTCGAAGTGCGAGGGCATGGTGCGGCCGTCGCCCACGGTGATGATCTCGCACGCCTCTTCGTGGGCGAACGCGGTCTTGTAGGGGCGCTTCGAGCGCAACGCGTCGTACTGGTCGCATAGGTTCATGATGCGAGCGGAAAGCGGTATCGCGTCGCCCGCGAGGCCCAGTGGATAGCCGCCGCCGTCCCAGCGCTCGTGGTGCCCGCCCGCGATCTCGGCGCCCATCGCGAGGTAGGGCGAATCGGTGCCGCGCAGGAGCTTCGCGCCCAGCCCGGCGTGGGTCTTCATGATCTCCCACTCGTGGGGTTCGAACGTTCCGGGCTTGCCGAGGATCGCGTCGGGGATGGCGATCTTGCCCACGTCGTGCATTGGGCTCGCGTAGTGGATCGTGTCGCGGTACCCGGCATCGAGCCCGAGCGCTTCAGCGATCTCCACGGTGTAGAAACTGATGCGCGCGACGTGTGTGCCAGTCTCCTCGTCCTTGTACGAAGCGGCACGCGTCATGGTCGCGATCGTCTCGCGGTAGCTGGAAGCCAGCTCGCGAGTGCGCTCCTTCACCTGCGCGTCCAGGATGCGATTGTGGTTGTGCAGGAAGTCGCTGTACTCCTTGAGCCTGAGGAGATTGCGCACGCGAACGCGCAGTTCCAAACGGCCGACCGGTTTGTTGACGAATTCCTCGGCACCTGCCTCCAGCCCTCTGACCAGCAGGCCGCGGTCGTCCAGCGCCGTGACGATGATGATCGGTATCGCCTTCGTCGCCGCGTCGGCCTTCAGCCGCCGCGCCACCTCGTAGCCGTCCATGCCGGGCAGCATGAGGTCGAGCAGCACGAGATCGGGCGGTTCGGAGCGCGCGATGTCGAGCGCCCGCTCGCCGCTGTCCGCCTCGACGACCTCATATCCCTCGGCTTCGAGCATTCCCGCGAGCAGTCGGCGATTGCGATCCTCGTCATCCACGACGAGGAGGCGGGCGGGTTGTCCAGTTTCGTTCATGAATGCTCTCCTTGAGGAAGTCTCAAAGTGAACGCGTATGCCTGTCTCCGGCCCGCTTGCGACTCCGATCGTGCCTGCGTCCACTTCCGCAAGCCGGCACGCGAGCGCGAGCCGGATCCCGATGACGCGGTGCCGGCACGCAAGCCTTGCGTCGAGCCGCACCATCGGCTTGAACGGCCGCGGCAAGGCCTCCTTCGCGATGCCGATGGCGGTGTCGGCCACGCCGATTTCGAGCGCGCCGCCCGACGTGGCCTGCCCTGTCCTCCGTGTCCAGCAGGATGAAAGCGACCGTGCCGCGAACCCATCGTTGTTCCGCCGTTGCCATCGACCTATCTGTCCAGCACGGCCGCGACGCTCGCCAAGAACGCCTGGTAGCGGATCGGCTTTTGCAGACAGCCGTCGAAGCCCTCGGCGAGGAGCTGCTCGGCGTCGCCCTTCATGGCCAGCGCCGTCAGGGCGACGATCCTGAGACTGGCGGTGCGCGGGTCGGCGCGCAATTGCCCGAGCGCCGCGATGCCGTCGGTGCCGGGCATCTGCACGTCCATGAGCACGAGATCGGGCGCGTGCGCGCGCGCCGCCGCCACGCCCTCGGCGCCGCCCTGGGCGGCGAGCACCTCGTGTCCCGCCTGCTCGAGCACGCTCACGGCCAGCCGCAGGTTGCGCGCGTCGTCGTCCACGACCAGGATCTTCGCCACCGGGCGCTTCCTCAGCTCGCCCTGCACGAGGCGATGGCGCGACGCACTTCGGCCATCAGATCGTTGCGGCTGAAGCTCGACTTGGCCAGGATCGCGCTCGCCTCGCCGTCCAGGCGCGCGCGATCGTCGGCAGAAAGGTCCTTCGCGGTGAGCACGAGGATCGGAATACGCGCCGTTCGCGCCGTCTCGCGCAGCGCGCGCGCAACCTCGAACCCGCTCACCTCCGGCATCATGAGATCCAGGATGACGATGTCGGGCGGGTCGCTGCGCGCCGCCTCGATCGCCTCGGCCCCGCCGTAGGCGCGCAGCACACGGCAGCCCTCGGCCTGGAGCACCGTGGCCACCAGTTCCACTGCCTGCACGTTGTCGTCCACCACCAGCACCCGTGCCGCCTCGCCGTCGGGCCGCGCCTGGACCAGCCCGGCGAGCGCGGCGACCAGTTCCTCGCGTGCAAAGGGCTTTTGCAGCACGCGCCGCGCCCCCAGCGCGAACGCGCGGTCGAGATCATCCGAAATGCTGATGATCACCATCGGGGTGTCGGCCAGGCGGGCATCGGCGTTCAGCCGCCGCATGAACTCCCAACCGTCCATCGCCGGCAGGAAGATGTCCAGCGTGATGAGCTGCGGCCGGCGCTTCGCGGCGCGCACCAACCCCTCTTCGCCGGTGGCTGCGCGCATGACCGTGTAGCCTTCGGCGCTCAACTGCGCCGCGATCAGCTCTGCTGCCCGGTCGTCGTCTTCGACCACCAGCGCGAGCGGCGCCGCAGCGGTCGGCCGGGGTCCCGCTGGCGCAGTCGGCCCCCGTATGTCCGCCGCGGCCTCGCGGTACGGCAGCCACACGCAGAAGCGGCTGCCCGCGCCGGCGCGGCTGGCCACCCCCACCGTGCCGCCGTGCAACTCGGCCAGGCGCCGCACCAGCGACAGCCCGAGACCGGTGCCGGCGTGCCGCCGCGCGGCGGAGCTGTCCACCTGCGTGAACGCCTCGAAAAGCTTGCCGAGATGCTCCTCGGCGATGCCGACGCCGCTGTCCTCGACCGTGATCGCGAGAAACTCTTCGTCGTCGCCGCCCGGCGGCAGCGGCAGCAGCCGCCCCGGCACGCCCGGCTCCAGTGCCACCTCGGCGCGGCTGCAGCGGCGCGCCGCAAGCGTCACCGCACCGCCGTCGGGCGTGAACTTGACCGCATTCGACAGAAGGTTGTACGCGATCTGCTTGAGCTTTCGCTCGTCGCACGCCATCGTCCCGAGCGACGCATCGAGCCGGGTGTCCAGCCGGATGTGGAGCGCGAGCGCCCTTTCGCGTACCACGAGCAGGCTCGCCCTGAGCAGCCCCGCAACATCGATCGGCTTGACCTCGAGCTCCAGCGCGCCCGCTTCGACTTTCGACAGATCAAGGATGTCGTTGATCAGCGCAAGCAGGTGCGTGCCGGCGTCGTGGATATCGCTGACGAACGCGTGCTGCTTCGCGGGCAGTTCGCCCAGCACCCCGTCCTTGAGCATCTCGGAGAAGCCGATGATCGAATTCAGGGGTGTCCTCAACTCGTGCGACATGTTGGCGAGGAAGACCGACTTCGCCCGGCTCGCCTGCTCCAGCCTGGTGTTCGCCTGCGTCAGCTCCGAGGTGCGCTCAGCCACGCGTCGCTCCAGCTTCGCGTTCAACTCGCGAATCTCGGTCTCGGCACGTTTGCGCTCGGTGACGTCGCGGGTGACCTTGACGTAGCCCAGCAGCGCGCCCGCCCCGTCACGGATGGGCGTGATGACCACGTCAGCCCAGAACGCTGCCCCGTCCTTGCGTACCCGCAATTCTTCGGCTTCGTGGCGGCCCTCCTGCGCTGCGCGTTCGAGCGCGGCCAGGGGTCTGCCGGCGTTGCTGTCCGCCTGCGGGTAGAAGCACGAGAAATGCCGTCCAACGATCTCGTCCGCGGTGTAACCCTTGATCCGTTCGGCGCCAGCGTTCCAGGTGAGGATGCGTCCATCAGGATCGAGCATCAGGATGGCGTAGTCTTTCACGCTGGCGATGATGCGGCGCATCTGCTCTTCGCTTTGTCGCAGCTCGCCCGTTCTTTCCGCCACACGCTGCTCCAGCAGCATGTTGTGTTCACGGATCGCGCGCTCCGCCCGCCGCTCGGCCGTCACTTCGCGGAACACGAGCACCACGCCGGTCATTGCCCCGAGCGGATCGCGGATCGGCGCGGCGCTGTCGACGATCGGCCACTCGGCTCCGTCGCGCGAAATGAGGAGCGTGTGGTTGGCCAGACCGCGCAGCTCGCCGCCGGCGAGCACCGCGTGCACCGGCACGACCGCAGGGGCGCGCGTGAACTCGTTGACGATGCGGAACACCTCCGTCACCGGTCGCCCTCGCGCCTCGGCGATGGTCCACCCGGTGAGCCGCTCGGCGACCGGATTCATGCGGGCGACGCGGCCCTCGACGTCGGTGGCGAGCACGCCATCCCCGATGGAGTGCAGGGTAGTGTCCAGGCTCTCTTCGCTTGTGGCCAGCGCGCGACGACTGGCTTCCGCCGCACGCGCCTGCATGTGGATAACCTTGTAGCTGACCAGCAGCAGCGCAATCAGCGCGAGCGCCGTGACCGCGGCCGCGGCCACCATGACCTGCCCGCTCTGCGCTTCCGCCTTGCTGCGCGCATCCAGCAACTGGCGCTCCGCCTCGTCCATCTCGTCCAGCAATCGCAGCAGCCGCCCACGCGTTTCGCGCAGGGGGGTGCTGGCCGCGTACGCAATCGCGGCCTCCTGGCCCTCCGTCCGGCGCAGCGCATCGACCCGTCTGGCGATCGCGATGCGCTCGTCCACCGCGCCGCGCAGCCGCGCCCAGCGCTCGCGCTGGCGAGGGTTGTCGGCGGTCAGTTCCCGGATCCGGGCAAGCGAGGCTTCGCGCGCGGCAATTGCCGCATCGCGCTCGGCGCGCTGCGCCGGGTCACCCGACAGCAGTAAGTCCTGCGAGCTCAGCTCGATGAGGTGCGAATCCGCCGCGACCATGGCAAGGCGCTTGAGCACCGTCTGGGTGTGCGCGACCCAGCGCGTGGATTCAATCGCATCGTGCGACACCTTCCAGGTGGCGGCGGCGAGCAGAATGACCACCAACCCGGCGGCAGCGAACGCGCCGAGCACCTGGGTTGCCACACCGATTCGCGACTTCATCGACCGACACCTGGACACGCATACCCGGCACCATCGCGAAAGCGCCACCGTTCAAGCGTTCCCGTGGCTGCCGCGCGCGGCCAAGCCGTGCCGTCGATCGCATCTTCGCAGCGCGCCGTCACTTCCGGCCAGCCGCGTCGTGCGGCTAGGCGGTTGCTTTCATCCGTGCAGTCGCGGGAGGGGGCGATCATTCGGCGTTGCCGGCGGAACCGCGTTGTTCATCGAGACCCTCCCACTTTACAGCCTGCCAACGCTTGACGGGACGCACTTCGGGCCCGTGCTCGGTGATCGGAATGCGTCTGGCGTGGCAATGGTGCCGGTCCAGGACCGCTGCCGTGTTGGCATTCGACCGGTTGCCACGTTACCGTGAAAGCCCAACGCGCAATTGACGTGACCGTGCCTGCCGACAAGCAGCATCGATTGACGAACCGCTGGGCCCGACCCCAGGAATTCAGCGGTGAATCAGGTTGCGGCGGTGGCCGCAGGTGC
>JBBIPS010000150.1:0-7408 GCA_037442725.1 Burkholderiales bacterium
GCGGCGCACCGCCGTGGCCAGCTCGCCGGCGGTCGCCGCCCGCGCCAGCGGCAAGGCGCACAGATGCCAGTGGTCGACCAGCGGCACGACGTGGACGAGCAGCGCGTCGATGTCCTTGTCGCGCATCGCGCCGAACACCGCGTGGGTGCGCGGGTAGAAGCCCATCTGGTCGAGGTTCAGCGCGAGCGCAGCCACCGCCTGCGGGTTGTGCGCGACGTCGAGCACGCACACCGGCTGGCCGGGGACGACCTGGAAGCGCCCCGGCAGATCGACCAGCGCGAGCCCGTTGCGCACCGCCTGCGCGTTGATCGGCAGCCGCTCGCGCAGCGCCTCGAAGGCAGCCAGCGCGCCGGCAGCGTTGAGCAGCTGGTTCGCTCCGCGCAACGCCGGATAGGCCAGGCCGTTGTAGCGTTGGGCACGCCCGCGCCACGCCCACTGCTGCCTGTCGCCCTGGATGTTGAAGTCGCGGCCGAACTGCCTCAGGTCGGCGCCGAGCGCCGCCGCACAGGCCGCGAGGCTGGCCGGCGGCGCGGGGTCGCTGACCACCACCGGACGCCCGGTGCGCATGATGCCGGCCTTCTCGCGCGCAATCGCCTCGCGGTCACCACCGAGGTATTCCGTATGGTCAAGCGCGATGCTGGTGATCACCGAGCAGTCGGCATCGATGGCGTTGACGGCGTCGAGCCGCCCCCCCATGCCGACCTCGAGGATCACCAGGTCGAGCCGAGCCATTGCGAGCGCACGCACGATCGCCAGCGTCGTGAACTCGAACCAGGTCAGCGTCTGGTCCCGGCGCGCCGCTTCCACCGCCTCGAAGTGCGGCAGCAGCGACGCAGCGCTCGCCTGTTCGCCGTTGATTCGACAGCGCTCCTCGAAGCGCACCAGGTGCGGCTTGCTGTACAGCCCGACACGGTAGCCGGCCTGCAGCGCGATGGCCTCCAGCATCGCGCAGGTCGACCCCTTGCCGTTGGTGCCGGCCACGCTGATCACCACAGCGTCGAACTGCAGCCCGAGCCGCTCCCACACCGCGCTGACGCGCTCCAGGCGCATGTCGATCGACTGCGGGTGCAGCCGCTGGCAATGCAGCAGCCAGTCGTCGAGCGTGGCGGGCAGGGTCATCGGGCGCTGGAGTGAAGGACGGCTCGGCACGGCACGATCGGCGCCGAGCCATCGCCGCGCAGTTTCGAAGCACGCGGCGCGCGCGTCCGATGACCGTGCGGCAAGGTGTGCGATCAGGCCACGGCGTCGGCGCTCTGCCGCTGCAGCATCGCCAGCATCTGGGCGATCGTCGCGCGCAACTGGCGCCGGTCGACGATGCGATCGACGGCGCCGGTCTTGAGCAGGAACTCGGCGCGCTGGAAGCCCTCGGGCAGCGTCTCGCGCACGGTGTTCTCGATCACGCGCGGGCCGGCGAATCCGACCAGCGCCTTGGGCTCGGCGATGACGACGTCGCCGACGAAGGCGAAGCTGGCCGACACCCCTCCCATGGTGGGGTCGGTCAGCACGCTGATGTAGGGCAGCCGGGCCTCGGCCAGCCGCGCCAGCGCGGCGTTGGTCTTGGCCATCTGGAACAGGCTGAACAGGCCTTCCTGCATGCGCGCGCCGCCGGTGGCGCAGAAGCAGACGAACGGCACCTTCTGCTCGATCGCGTTGTGCACGCCGCGCACGAAGCGCTCGCCGACCACCGAACCCATCGACCCACCCATGAAGTCGAACTCGAAGCACGCCGCCACCAGCGGCACGCTCATCACCGCGCCGCCGATCACGACCAGCGCGTCGGTCTCGCCGGTGGACTCCAGTGCGTCCTTCAGCCGCTCGGTGTACTTGCGGCTGTCCCTGAACTTCAGCGGGTCGACCGGCACCACTTCCTGCCCGATCTCGAAGCGGCCCTCGGCGTCGAGGAAGGCATCGAGCCGCGCCCGCGCGCCGATGCGGTGGTGGTGGTCGCACTTGGGGCAGACGTTGAGGTTGCTCGCCAGGTCGGCGTTGTACAGCACCGTCTCGCAGGCCGGGCACTTGACCCACAAGCCCTCGGGCACCGATCGGCGCTCGGAGGGGTCGGTCTGCTGGATCCTGGGCGGCAGCAGCTTTTCGAGCCAGCTCATCGATGGGTCTCCTGCGTCAAATTGAATCGAGCGCGCTTCGGATCTCGGCCACGAAAGCCTTGCCCGCCGCGGCGAGCTGCGCACGCGGTTGCTCGTGCAGCAACTGCACCAGCTTCGATCCGATCACGACCGCGTCGGCCGCCCGGGCCACGGCCTGGGCCGTGGCCGCGTCGCGAATGCCGAACCCTACACCGACCGGCACCTTGACATGCGCGCGAATGCGTGGCACGGCAACGGCCACCGCGGCGGTGTCGAGGTGGCCGGCGCCGGTCACGCCCTTGAGCGAGACGTAGTAGACGTAGCCGCTGGCGATGCGGCCGACTGCGCGCACGCGCGCCTCGGTCGAGGTCGGCGCGAGCAGGAAGATGAGGTCGATCCCGGCGGCCTTGAGTGCGCCGGCAAAGGCCTCGCATTCCTCGGGTGGGTAGTCGACGATCAACACGCCGTCGACGCCGGCGTCGCGCGCTGCGGCGATGAAGGCGCCCGCGCCGTGCTTCTGGTCATAGCGCTCGACCGGATTGGCATAGCCCATCAGCACCACCGGCGTGGCCTGGTTGCGCTCGCGGAAGTCGCGCACGAAGCCGAGCACCCGCGCCAGCCCGACGCCCTGGGCCAGCGCGCGCTCGCTGGCCTGCTGGATCACCGGGCCGTCGGCCATCGGGTCGGAAAACGGTACTCCGAGCTCGATGATGTCGGCGCCGCCTTCGGCCAGCGCCTGCATGATCTCGACGGTGGCGTCAGGGCCGGGGTCGCCGGCGGTGACGTAAGGAATCAAGGCCTTGCGCTGCTGCGCCCGCAAGGCCTGGAAGGTCGCGGCGATGCGGCTCATGCGGACCTCCCGATGAACGGTTCATCGATGAGGATCACGCCGCTCTTGACGGCCTGCCCCCGGCACGACGGCCGGCAGAAGAACTCGGCGCCCGACAGGTCGGCTATGGTGCCGATGTCCTTGTCGCCGCGGCCGGACAGGTTGACGAGCAGGTGCTGGTCGGCGTGCATCGTCGCGGCCAGCTTGATCGCGTACGCCACGGCGTGGCTCGATTCGAGCGCCGGGATGATGCCTTCGGTACGGCACAGGCGGTGGAACGCGGCCAGCGCCTCGTCGTCGGTGATGCCGACATACTCGGCGCGGCCGCTGTCCTTGAGCCAGGCATGCTCGGGGCCGACGCCGGGGTAGTCCAGCCCGGCCGAGATCGAATGCGTCTCGGCGATCTGGCCGTCGTCGTCCTGCAGCAGGTAGGTTCGGTTGCCGTGCAGCACACCGGGCGAGCCGGCGAGCAGGCTTGCGGCATGCCTGCCGCTGGCCAGCCCCAGCCCGGCGGCCTCGACACCGATCAGGCGCACATCCGCATGCGGGATGTAGGGGTAGAAGATTCCCATCGCGTTGCTGCCGCCACCGACGCAGGCGATCACCGCGTCGGGCTGCGCACCCGCGCGGCCGATCTGCGCCGGCATCTGCACCAGGCACTCGTCACCGATCACGCGCTGGAAGTCGCGCACCATCGTCGGGTAGGGGTGCGGGCCGGCCACCGTGCCGATGATGTAGAAGGTGTTCTCGACGTTCGTCACCCAGTCGCGCAGCGCCTCGTTGAGCGCGTCCTTCAAGGTGCGGCTGCCCGAGTCCACCGGCACCACCCGCGCGCCGAGCAACTCCATGCGGTAGACGTTGGGCGACTGGCGTTTGATGTCCTCACTGCCCATGTAGACGACGCACTCCATGCCATAGCGCGCGCAGACGGTGGCGGTGGCCACGCCGTGCTGTCCGGCACCGGTCTCGGCGATGACGCGTGGCTTGCCCATGCGCCGCGCCAGCAGCGCCTGGCCGATGGTGTTGTTGATCTTGTGCGCGCCGGTGTGGTTCAGGTCCTCGCGCTTCAGGTGGATCTGCGCGCCGCCGATCTCGCGTGACAGCCGCGCGGCATGGTAGACCGGGCTCGGCCGCCCGACGAAGTGCGCCAGCTCATGGCGGTACTCGGCGATGAACTCGGGGTCGATGCGGTAGCGCTCGTAGGTCGCCTTCAGTTCATCGAGCGCGTGCACCAGCGTCTCGGCGACGAAGCTGCCGCCGTAGCGCCCGAAATGCCCGTTCGCATCCGGCTGGTGGTAGTCGAGCATGGGGGGATTCCTTCGATAGCGTCGGCACCGCGCCGAGGGCGCCGGCGGCCGTGGATGGCAGGGGGGGGGTTGCGCCGGGTCAACCCAGCGCATCGGTGCGGCGTGCATCGGCCTCGCGCACAGCAGCGCAGAAGCGTCTGAGCAGCGTGGCGTCCTTGACGCCCCGGGCCATCTCGACGCCGGAACTGACGTCAACGGCCCAGGGCCGGACGCGAGCGATCCCATCGATCACGTTTGCAGGATTCAACCCACCAGACAAAACGACCGGAAGGGCAACGTCGCGTGGAACGAGTGACCAATCGAAAGCCTTTCCTGCGCCGCCATAGCCCTCGACGTGCGTGTCGAGCAGCAGGGCGGCGGCGCCCGCGTGGGCAGCGGCGAAGTCTAGCAAAGCGAAACCCGGCCGCATGCGTGCGGCACGGATGAACGGACGCCCGGGCGCGCGGCAATCCGCCGCTGTCTCGTCGCCATGGAACTGCAGCAGCGCGGTCGGCAGCGCCGCGCAGGCGCGCCCGATCAGCTCGCTGCCGGCGTTGACGAACAGGCACACCGGCGTCACGAACGCGGGCAGCCGGCGTGCGAGTTCGGCGGCGCGCTCGACATTCACGTGGCGCGCGCTGCCGGGCCAGAGCACGAAGCCGACCGCGTCGGCACCCGCATCGACCGCCGCGTCGACGTCGGCCTCGCGGGTCAGACCGCAGACCTTGATGCGGGTGCGCACGTTGGCGCGCACTCCACCCTGTGGGCGCTGGGTCACCGCCATTCCCGCGCGACCGGCCGGTCGGCAGCAACCGTCACGGGAGTTTCAGGGCAGCCAGTCCATCGCCGCGGTGTGCCCGGGGATCTCATGGCGGGGATCGTACTGCGGCCCGACGAAGTACAGCCCGTCGGCGGCAAAGGTCGGTGCCGCCGCGTCGCGATTGCGCGCGGCCAGCACCTCGGCCATCCAGGCCGGCCGCTGGCGACCGCTGCCCACCGCGACCAGGCAGCCCATCAGGTTGCGCACCATGTGATGCAGGAAGGCGCTGCCGTGGAAATCGAAGCGCCAGTAGGCCTGGCGGCGCTCGATCGCGATCGAATGCAGCGTCTTCACCGGGCTGGCGGCCTGGCAGTCCGAGGCCCGGAACGAGCTGAAATCGTGCTCGCCGACGAGCACCGCGGCCGCCTGCCGCATCGCCGCGGCGTCGAGTGGGCGGAACACCCAGCCCACGGCACCGGCTTCGAGCGCCGGTCGCACTGCGGATTCGAGCAGCACGTAGCAGTAGCGGCGGCTGCGCGCGCTGTTGCGGGCGTGGAAGTCGGCGCCGACCGGCCGGCACCATTGCACCGCGATGTCGGGCGGCAAGTATCGATTGGTGCCGCGCACCCAACCGAAGGCCTCGCGTTCGACGTCGGCATCGACGTGAACGACCTGGTTGAGTCCGTGCACGCCGGCGTCGGTGCGCCCGGCGCAGATCGTCGTCGTCGGCCGGTCGGCGAATTGCGACAGCGCCTGTTCGAGCTGGTCCTGCACCGTGCGCCCGCCGGGCTGGCTCTGCCAGCCGCAGTACGCGCTGCCGCGGTAGCTGATGCCCAGGGCGATGCGCATCGTCATGCGGCCGCGATGGTAGCGCCCGGGGCCACCGCGGTCCGAGCCGGCAGGCCCGGCCGCGGCGCGCGGCTCACCCCAGCTTGTCGAGCATCGTCTGCGCCTTGGACTTGAGCATGCCGCTGCCCTTGGCAATCACCTCGACGAGCAGGTCGCGCGCGCCCTCGGTGTCGCCGATCTGGCGGAACTCGTCGGCCAGTTCGAGCTTGCGCTCCAGCGGATCGACGCCATCGGCGAGCGAGTCGGGTGGCGCGTCGGCCGCCGCTGGCAAGGGCGGTTCGGTGAGCGCGAAGTCGCCGAAGTCGAGCGTGGCGCCGGGTTGATCCGCCAGGGGCGTCGCCGGCCTCGCGGCGTCGGGCGCCGGACCGTCTGGCGCTGGCGCGGCGGGCTCGAAGTCCATCGCCGACACCCCTGCCGCCGTGGGCGCCGGGGCAGCGGCGGGCTCTGCAGGCGCCAGCGGCGCCGGTGCGGACAGATCGAAATCGACCGCCGTTGCGGCTGCGCTCGGCAGCGCAGCGCTGGCCATCGGCTGCGTGGCTTCCATCGCCAAGGGCGCCGCCTGGCTGTCGTCGCCCAGGTCGAGATCGAGCGCCACGCCAGACATCGAATCAGGCGCCACCGTCAACGGCGCGATGGTCGGCGCGAAGGCCTTGCTCGTCGGCAGCACCGACTGCGGCATGGTCGTCGCGCTGAGCGGCTCGACCACGACGCGCCGACCGTCGCGGTCGACTTCGGGCGGACGGCCGCCAGGCTGGTACAGCGGGTTGTCGGGATCGATCTGCCGCCCGAGCTCCTGTGCCTTGTCCCAGTCCGCGCCGCTGCCCTGGGTGATCGCGAACAACTGCGTGGCCAGCAGTTCGAAGCCCTTGGTATCGCGTCGCTTGGCGTAGACCTCGAGCAGCTTGGTGCGCACCGCCAGCCGCTCGGGGTTGGCGCGCATCGCCTCCTTGAGGATCTCCTCGGCCTGCAGGTCGCGGCCATAGGCCAGGTAGACATCGGCCTCGGCCACCGGATCGACATCGCCGATCGCGTCGAGCTGGCTGAGCGAATAACCCATCGAGGGCGATCCGCTCGCCGTCGCCTCGCGCGTGTCGACGCGCTGGCCGCCGCTGACGCCGAAGAACGAATCGGGCTGGATGCGGCTCTCGAGGAACGAGGTCTCGCCGCTCTGCTTGCGCGGCCGGTTGCGCATGCGGTAGTAGCCCAATCCGGCGATGACCAGCGCCAACGCGCCGGCGCCGGGCCACAGGAACGGGCTGGACATCAGCGCGTCGAGCGCACCGGGCTCGTTCGCCGGCGGCGTTCAGTCCCTCCGCTGGGACGGACGCGCGACCAACGGGGAGCCGGTGCCGGCGGGAATCTACCTCGTCCGGCTCCAGTCCTCAGCGGGCAAGAGCGCGACGAAGCGACTGGTCCTGGTCCGGCAGTAGCCACAGGTCGGGCACACACGATCAGGGCCCCGATGGTCAACACCACCGGGGCCCTCTGTTCACTGAGACGTCTTTCTATCGATCGTGTCGCGGCCGTTCCCTGTGCTTCTTGTCCCCCTCATGCTTGATCCGCTGCAGCTCGTTAGCCTGTGGAGAAGGCTGCGGCCTCG
>JBBIPS010000151.1:0-7408 GCA_037442725.1 Burkholderiales bacterium
CGGGCGTCGGTGCCGCGTCGGCCGGCTGCGGCTGCGCCGGCGTGCTGAGCGCAGGCGCAGCCCGCGCGGCGCCCGGCGGCAGCCAGCGCAGCAGGGTCGCGTACAGCGCGTCCGGGTGGATCGGCTTGGTGATGAAGTCGTTCATTCCCGCGGCCGTGCAGGCGTCGCGGTCTTCGCTGAACGCGTTGGCGGTGACGGCGACGATCGGCGTCGTGATGCCTTGCGGCAGCGCGCGGATCGCGCGGGTGGCTGCCAGGCCGTCCATCCCGGGCATCTGCATATCCATCAGGATCAGGTCGTAGCTGCGCTGCTCCGCCAGCGCCAGCGCCTGCACGCCGTCACTGGCGGTATCGGCCACCAGGCCGACGGCACGCAGCATCTCGAGCTCGATCTCGCGGTTCACGTCGTCGTCCTCGGCCAGCAGGATGCGCGCGCCGGCGTGGCGCTGGCGCAGCTGGGCGCGGGCGTCGGCCGTCGTGGCGGCGGGCCCCTCGGCGTCGATGCCGTCGCCGCGCTGCAGCCGCGCGGTGAACCAGAACGTGCTGCCGACGCCGGGCGTGCTGTCGACGCCGACCTGCCCGCCCATCAGATCCGCCAGCCGCCGGTTGATCGCCAGCCCCAGGCCGGTGCCGCCGTGTCGGCGCGTGGTCGAGGCGTCGGCCTGCTCGAAGGTCTCGAACAGCCGTTCGATCTGCTCGGGCGTGACGCCGATGCCGGTGTCCTGCACCTCGAAGCGCAGCAACAGGCCGTCGGCGTCCTCGTGTTCGAGCCGCGCGCGCAGCACCACCGTGCCCTGGCGCGTGAACTTCACCGCGTTGGCGGCGTAGTTGAGCAGCGCCTGGCGCAGCCGCGTCGCGTCGCCGCGCAGATGCGGCGGCAGCGCGCCGCAGTCGACCTCGACGCGCAGCCCCTTGGCCAGCGCCGCCTCGGCGATCATGCTGCGCACGTGGTCGAGCATGGCCGGCACCGACACGTCGACCTGCTCGAGCTGGAGCTTGCCCGCCTCGATGCGCGCCAGGTCGAGCACGTCGTTGATGATCGAGAGCAGGTGCTGGCTGGCGCTGTCGATGCGGTCCAGCCGCTCGGCCTGTTGCGCCGTGGCGCCGGCGCGCAGCAGGTGCGCGTGGCCCAGGATGGCGTTCATCGGCGTGCGGATCTCGTGGCTCATGTTGGCCAGGAAGGCGGTCTTGGCCCGGCTCGCCGACTCGGCCTGCCGGCGCGCGGCGTCGAGCTCGCGCGTGCGCTCGGCCACCAGTTCCTCGAGGTGCAGGCGGTGGCGGTCGAGTTCCTCACCCTGGCGCTTCTTCTCGGTGACGTCCTCCTTCACTGCCACGTAGTGGGTGATCGCGCCGTCGGGCGCGCGCAGCGGCGTGATGTAGCCGGACTCGATGTACCCGCTGCCGTCCTTGCGCCGGTTGTGGAACTCGCCGCGCCAGCCGCGGCCGTGCGTCAGCGCGTCCCACAGTTGCGCGTAGGTCGTGCTCGGCGTGGCCCCCGACTGCAGCAGGCGCGGGTTCTTGCCGAGGACCTCGTCGCGACCGTAGCCGCTGACCCTGAGGAAGGCGTCGTTGACGTACTCGATCTCGGCCTGCAGGTTGGTGATGACGATGCTCTCCGCGCTCTGCTCGACGGCCTGCGCCAGCTTGTGCAACCGGGCCTGGGTGCGCGCGTTGTCGACGATGCGCCAGACGGCGTCGGCCACCAGCTGCACGGTCTGCACGTCCTGCGCCGTGTAGTCGGCGGCCTTGTTGCCCACCGCGGCCAGCAGCACGACGCGCCCGGCGTCGACGACCGGTACCGTGGCCAGGCGCACGAGCTCGGCGTGGCCGGCGGGCAGGCCGTGCTTGTTCGGGGTGGCGGCGTAGTCGTTGACGACGACCGGCCGGCGCGCGCGGATCGCGTCGGCCCAGATCCCGGCGCGGCGCAGCGGGTAGTGCTTGTCGAAAGGTGCATCGCAGAACTGCTCGAGCGTGCGCCGCGACCAGGCGACAAGCTCGACGCTCTGCTGATCCGGGTTGACGAAGTGGATGAAGGCAATGCGGCTGTCTGTGAGCGTTTCGGCCACGTCCTGGGCGTGCTGCATGAAGGCCGCCTCGTCGAGCCGCTCGGCAGCGCGCGGCAGCTCGAGCAGGGCTTGGGCGCGACGCGCCAGCAGCGCCGCGCGGGCCTGGCCGAGCCGCTGTGCTGCCAGCACCGAGCCCAGGCGCAGCACCGCCGCCAGCAGCACCGCCAGGCTGACGAGCGTGCCGAGCGACGTGAATCCGAGCGAGGCCGAGAACACGCGCGCCGAAGCCCGCGCGCCTTGTTCGAGTGTTCGCCGATGGTCGGCGCTGATCTGCACGATGGTGTCGCGCAGTTCGTCGAGCCGCCCCTGACCGTCCCGGACGAAGGCGTCGCGTCGAGGCTCGGTCGTGCCGGCGGCGCGCGCGTCGATCACGCCTTGCTGCCACGCGAGCACGCCATGCACCGAGTCCTCGACCCGTCCGACGTGGTCGTGGTGGCCCGACGCGAGCGCCGCCGGCGTCGATCCGGGCAGCGGGCGGCGCAGCGCATCGAGCGCGCGCCCGAGCCTGGCAACGGCCTCGCCGCGCAAGCGCAGCAGCCGGACGTCGCCGCTGAAGACGTAGTCGATCGTGTGCGACTGGGCGTCATCGACGCCGTCCTGGGCTTCGAGCAAATCCTGCGTCAGACGTTCGATCGACAGCATGGCCTGGTTCGCAGCCTGCTGCCATTGCTGCGCCCGGGCCACGCTCAGCCCGACGCCGAGCAGCAGCACCAGCCCGAGCGCCAGTCCGAGCGCCGCGCCGCGCCCGAGCGACCAGGGCAGCTCGTCCGGGTGCCGGTGCAGCGCCAGCACGGCCAGGCTGATCAGCGCGAACAGCGCCGCCGTCGGAGCGGCCATCGCGGTCAGACCGAACCAGCCGGAGTTCCCCAGCTCGGGCGTGGTCCAGGCCAGCAAGCTCGCCAGTGCGAGCGCGAACGTCAGCAGCGCCAGGCCGGTGGCGACGGGTCGGCGCCAGCGCCGCGGCCGGAGCCCGGTGCCCGACATCAACGCGCCGGCCAGCAGCACGAAGCACAGCGCCGTCTCGGGCGCCATGCGCCCCGGGTGCGAGGTACCGGGCGCACCTGCCGGCTCGCTGAACAGCCACGGGTCGAGCCCCAGGTCGCGCCCGAGCAGGTACTCGGCCAGCGTCAGCGCGCCGATCAGCGCGACGAGCGCGGCAGCGATCCCGGCGCCGCGTGCGCGCCAGCGCGGCGAGGCGGGCTGGCCGGGCGCGCGCACGCTCCACAGCAACGCCAGGCCGCTCAGCACGAAGCCCGCGGCGGTGTTGGGCTTGACCGTCACCCAGTCGGCGCGCAGGCTCTTCAGCAGCGCGACGTCCAGGGCCCAGCCGATCAGCACCAGCGCGCCGACGGCGACGGCCGACAGTGCGACGAGCCTTGCCGGTTTCACGCCCCGTTCACCGGGATCGGCGGAGGGGGGGAGGGGGTCGTCCATCGAAGCACTCCTGGCGGCGTCGCGCTCGGCGCCGGCCTGCCTGCTCCCCGGGGTTCGATGCGCGGCGCTCGTCGAGCCGCCTTCGCTGCGCGTGTTTCAGACTGTATCGCGATGCCGTTCGGCGATGGCGACGAACTCGTCGAATCCGGCGACGAAGGCGTCGACGACATCCGGGTCGAAGTGCCGGCCGCGGTCGGCGATGATGACGTCGCGGGCCTGGTCGCAAGGCATCGAGGTCTTGTAGACGCGCCGCGAGGTCAGCGCGTCGAAGACGTCGGCCAGCGCCATCAGCCGCGCCGCCAGCGGGATCGCGTCGCCGGCCAGCCCGTCCGGGTAGCCGCTGCCGTCCCACTTCTCGTGGTGCCAGTGGGCGATCTCCTTGGCCAGCGCGAGGAACGGCACCGACGCGTGGAGATCCTGCTCGGCCTTCTCGATGGCGTCGCTGCCGAGCCTGGCGTGGGTCTTCATGATCTCCCACTCGGCGGCGTCGAGCGTGCCCGGCTTGAGCAGGATGTGGTCGGGAATGCCGACCTTGCCGATGTCGTGCAGCGGCGCCGAACGGCTGACCAGGTCGATGTAGCGAGCGTCGAGCGTGGCGCTGAAGCGCGGATGGCCCTGCAGCCCGGTCGCCAGCCGCGCCACGAAGTGCTGGGTGCGGATGATGTGCTTGCCGGTGTCGTTGTCGCGCGTCTCGGCCAGGTGCGCCAGCGCCTGGATCGCGGCGCGCTGGCTGAGGTCGTTGTCGGCCACCCGGCGCTGGACTTCGGCTTCGAGTGCGGCTTTGCGGTCACGCATCAGATCGCGCGCCTGCTTGGCCTCGAGCTGGATGCGCACCCGCGCCAGCACGACGGCGGGGCGGATCGGCTTGGCGATGTAGTCGGCCGCGCCGAGCCTGAGGCCTCGCTCCTCGTCCTCGGCGTCGCTCAGCGCGGTCAGGAAGACGACCGGGATGTCGCGCGTACGCGCATCCGCGCGCAGCCGCGCCAGCACGGCATGGCCGTCCTGCACCGGCATCATCACGTCGAGCAGGATCAGCTCGGGCGTGGGCGTGCCCTGGGCGATGCGCAGTGCGGCCGCACCCGAGGTTGCCGCCAGCACGCGGTAGTGCGGCCGCAACAGCGCGCTGAGCACGTGCAGGCTCTCGGGCGCGTCGTCGACGATCAGCAGGGTGGGACGTGGTGGGTCCATGGTCGCGTGCGGGTCCCGTTCACCCACTTCACTGTGTGGGAATCCAGGGCAATGTACCGCGTATCGGCGCTCGAGCCGCCGACCTGAAGCGGTGGCAGCGCCGAAAGGCCGCAAATCCACACGGATTGCCGGCGGCCGGGGTTTCGAGCGCGCCAGGCGGGCGCGCCGCGCCCCGCGGCCCGCCCGCCGCTCAGACCCGCAGTACCTCGAGCGCGCGCTCCATGCCGCCCTGCTCGATCGAGACCATGGCCTGTTCGCGCACCGCGGACTTGCCGTGGTAGGCGATCGTCAGCCCGGCCACCGACATCATCGGCAGGTCGTTGGCGCCGTCGCCGACGGCGATCGCCTGCGCCGTCTCGATGCCCATCAGCTCGCACACCTCGAGCACGACGCGGCGCTTCTCGGCGCCGTCGCAGATGTCGCCCCACGGCCGGTCGAACAGCGTGCCGGTGAGCCTGCCGTGCGCCACGCCGAGGGTGTTGGCGCGCGCGAAGTCCAGTCCCAGGTGGTGCCGGATGCGCTCGCTGAAGAAGGTGAAGCCGCCCGAGACCAGCAGCGTCTTGAGTCCGGCGCGCTGGCAGGCGCGGACAAATGCCTCGACACCCGGGTTCAGCCGCAGCCGCTGCTCGTAGACCTGCTGCAGCGCGGACTCGGGCACGCCGGCGAGCAGCGCGACGCGGCGGCGCAGGCTGTCCTTGTAGTCGGTGATCTCGCCGCGCATCGCCGCCTCGGTGATCGCGGCGACTTCCGCCTTGCGCCCGACCAGTGCCGCGATCTCGTCGACGCACTCGATGTTGATCAGCGTCGAGTCCATGTCGAACGCGACCAGCTTGTAGTCGGCCAGCGGCAGCGGCGGCGTGAAGCCGCGGACGAACAGGCCGGGGGCGTAGGCGATGGCGGTCATGGCAGCGGTGCGGACAAGGGGGTGCGGGCTTCAGCGCGGCGGGCGGGCACGGGCCGTGGTCGACGTCGGACGGCCCTGGCGCGATTGTCAGCCGGCGGCCGGCGCCGGCACCGGCTGCGCCGGGCCGGTGATCGGCCCGAGCGCGCGCAGCACGTCGCGCACGGCCTGCGCGCGCTGCCTGGGCTCGGCGATGGCGCGCTCGATGCGCAGCTTGTCGTTGCCGGCCAGCCGGATGCGGCGATCCTGCTGCACCAGCTCGATGATGCGCAGCGCGTCGATCGGCGGATCCGGCCGGAAGGTGATGGCGATCAGCCTGGCGTTGGCGTCGACCTTCTGCACGCCGTAGGGCCTGGCCAGCACGCGCAGCCGGTGCGTGTCGAACAGGGTCTGCGCCTGCGCCGGCAGCTTGCCGAAGCGGTCGGTGATCTCCTCGAGCAGCGCGTCGAGCTGCGCGGGCCGCTCGGCGCTGGCCAGGCGCTTGTATAGGCTCAGGCGCACCTGCACGTCGCCGCAGTAGCTCTCGGGCAGCAGCGCCGGGGCGTGCAGGTTGATCTCGGTGGCGCCGCCGAAGGCGCCGGTGGGCGAGAGCAGGTCGGGCTCGCGGCCGGCCTTGAGCGCGGCGACAGCCTCGGCGAGCATGTCGTTGTAGAGCTGGAAGCCGACCTCGATCATGTTGCCGCTCTGGTGCTCGCCCAGCACCTCGCCGGCGCCGCGAATCTCGAGGTCGTGCATCGCCAGGTAGAAGCCCGAGCCGAGCTCCTCCATACCCTGGATGGCGTCCAGGCGCTGCTGCGCCAGCGGGCTCAGCGTCGCGGTGTCGGGCACCAGCAGGTAGGCGTACGCCTGGTGGTGGCTGCGGCCGACGCGGCCGCGCAACTGGTGCAGTTGCGCCAGGCCGAACTTGTCGGCGCGGCTGATGACGATGGTGTTGGCGCTGGGCACGTCGATGCCGGTCTCGATGATCGTCGAGCACAGCAGCAGGTTGATGCGCTGGGCGATGAAGTCGCGCATCACGCGCTCGAGTTCGCGCTCGGGCATCTGGCCGTGCGCGATCGCGATGCGCGCCTCGGGCAGCAGCGCGGCCAGGCTGGCGCGCCGCGGCGCGATCGTCTCGACCTCGTTGTGCAGGAAGTAGATCTGGCCGCCGCGCTTCAATTCGCGCAGCACGGCCTCGCGGATGATGCCGTTGCCTTCGCTGCGGACGAAGGTCTTGATCGCCAGCCGGCGCTGCGGCGCGGTGGCGATGACCGAGAGGTCGCGCAGGCCCTCGAGTGCCATGCCCAGCGTCCGCGGGATCGGCGTCGCGGTCAGCGTGAGCACGTCGACCTCGGCGCGCATCGCCTTGATCGCCTCCTTGTGGCGCACGCCGAAACGGTGTTCCTCGTCGACGATCAGCAGCCCCAGGCGACGGTACGCGACGCCGGGGCCGAGCAGCTTGTGCGTGCCGACGACGATGTCGATGGTGCCGGCCTCCAGCCCCTCGAGCGTGGCCTTCACCTCCCGCGCCGACCGGAAGCGCGACAGCTCGGCGACCTTGACCGGCCACTTGCCGAAGCGGTCCACGAGCGTCTGGTAGTGCTGCTCGGCGAGCAGCGTGGTCGGTGCCAGCAGCGCCACCTGCTTGCCGCCGTGCACCGCGACGAAGGCGGCGCGCAGCGCGACCTCGGTCTTGCCGAAGCCGACGTCGCCGCAGACCAGCCGGTCCATCGGCTTCGGAGACACCATGTCCTGGATGACCGCGTGGATGGCGGCCTGCTGGTCGGGCGTCTCCTCGAAGCCGAAGCTGGCGGCGAAGGCCTCGTAGTCGTGCGCGGTGA
>JBBIPS010000152.1:0-7330 GCA_037442725.1 Burkholderiales bacterium
CGATGGTCGGTCAGCGCGTGCATGACCACGGTGGTGTCCTGCCGCGCCTCCACGACCTCGTCGAGGTAGCAGATCGCGCCATGCCGCGCGGCCAGCGCGAGCGGGCCGTCCTGCCAGTGCGTGCCCTGGGCGTCGAGCAGGAAGCGGCCGACCAGATCGGCCGCCGTCATGTCCTCGTTGCAGGCCACGGTGACCAGCGGTCGGCCGAGCTTCCAGGCCATGTACTCGACGAAGCGTGACTTGCCGCAGCCGGTCGGTCCCTTGACCATCACCGGCAGGCGCGCGGCGTAGGCGACCTCGAACAAGGCCACCTCGTCGCCCTGCGGCTGGTAGTGCGGCTCGGCGGCAATGCGCCAATCGTCAAGCGGGTTCATGTCGTGCACCTGTCGAAGCCAGCGGCTGCCGTGGAACCGGCTTTGCCGGGCCGCAGGCGCTAGTGGGTGAGCCCCTTTCAGCGGTGGACGCCGGAGAGCTTGTCGCGCCAGCCCGGGAAGATCGCGTCGGCGTCCTTGGGGAAGCTGTCGAAGGCGCGGGCGAACTCGCGGTGCTCCTTGGCCCATTCGATCGGATCGGCCTTGGCCTTCCAGCAGTCGTAGGCCTGGCGCAGGCTCTTGGCACCGGCGGCCGGCGAATCGATGTGGCCGTACGAACCGCCGCCGGCGGTGTTGATGACGTTGCCGTGCCCCAGGTTCTCGAAGAACCCCGGCAGGCGCAGCGCGTTCATGCCGCCCGAGACGATCGGCACGGTCGGCTTCATGCCGAGCCACTCCTGGTGGTAGACCGGGCCCGAATAGCTGTCGCGCTCGATGATGTAGGCGATGGCGCGGTCGTCCTTCTCGCCTTCCATCTTGCCGTAGCCCATCGTGCCGACGTGGATGCCCGAGGCACCCTGCAGGCGGCTCATCTTGGCCAACACGTACGCGGTGTAGCCGCGCCTGGCGCTCGGCGACGTGACCATGCCGTGGCCGGCGCGGTGGTAGTGCAGGAACTGGTTCGGGAACTGGCGCCGCGCCGTGGTGATCATGCCGGGGCCGCCGACGAAACCGTCGACCAGGAAAGCCACCTTGTCGGCGTCGGCGCCGAACTCGCGCAGGATGAACTCGCCGCGCGCGATCATCTCGTGGTGGTCGTCGGCGGTGATGTTGGCCGAGAACAGCTTGGCCTCGCCGGTCTCGTCCATCGCCCGCTTCATCGCGTCGTACACCAGCGGAATGGTCCGACGCAAGGGCGCGAAGACCTGGTTGCCCTGCGGCTCGTCGTTCTTGATGAAGTCGCCGCCGAGCCAGAACTCGTACGCCGCCTGCGCGAACGGCTCGGGACGCAGCCCGAGCTTGGGCTTGATGATGGTGCCGGCGATGAAACCGCCGTCGACGACCGGGCGGCCGAGGACGCGCCACAGGTCGGCGATGCCCTTGGCCGGGCCGTCGAACAACTGCAGCGCGCGCGGCGGCATCCAGAAGTCGACCATCTTGGCGTGCGCGATGTCGCCCATGCCCTGGTTGTTGCCGATCGTCAGCGTCAGGAACGACACCAGCATCATCCGGCCGTCGGTGATGTTGCGGTCGAACAGCTCGAGCGGATACGCGATGCGCAGATCCTCGCTGGCCTCGTCGATGTGGTAGACGAGCGCGTCGACGCCCTTGGTGAAGGCGTCGGTGGTCGACACGCTGACGTTGGTGCCGGTGGAGGATTCGGCCGCGAAGTGCGCCGCGGCTTCGAGGTAGCCATGGCCCGGCTTGGGCAGCATCTTGTAGGTGACCAGGATGTGCCGGCCAGCGCGGATCAACTCGTCCTCGCGCAGGCTGAGGTCGGCATAACGGTTCGACTGGTCCATCTTCGCTCCTTCATCGGGGGGTGATCTGGCAAGCAATGTAGAAGCCGGGATCGCTAAGCGCAACTCAGTGATATTGACCAGTGGATTAAGCAATTGCTGAAGCCACGGCCGCGCCCGAAGCGATACAACCGGTGCCGGCGCGCGCTTTTGCCCCAGGCGCCAGGGCCGCGTCGACGCCCCGCCAGGCGTGCGGCCCTGGCCGTGCCGCGCCAACGCACAATGCACGGGTTCCCCGGCTCTGCAGCGCAACCCCGCCTGCGCCGCCAACGCCCCGCCACACCATGGACCCCGCCCGCCTCGGCGCCCGCTTTCCGACCCGCGCCAGGCTCGACCTGCACCAGGAACTGCACGCCCGGCCGGCGCTGGCCGCCCGGCCGACCTGCGTCGTGTCCTACTGGGTGCAGGTCGGCATGACGGCGCAGTGTGCCGACGCGGCGCTGGCCACGCTGTGCCTGTCCAGCGGCGCGGCCGCGCCCGCTGCCGGTGTGCGCCACCACGTGTTGCAGGCGCCGGGGTTCGCGCTCAAGTTCGAACGCCACGGCGAATTCGTCAGTTGGCAGGTCAACCGGCCGCTCGATGGGCTCGGCGTGGCGACGACCGATGCCGTGCTGCGCACGACGCTGCTCGACGCCAGCGCGCTGCCGGTGCTGCCAGACGCCTTCGTCGCGCGGCTGTCGGGCGAGGGCAGCGGCCAGATGCTGGCGGCCACCCATGTCGTGATGATCGACGCCGGCGATCGCGCCGGCCTGCTCGCGCGCTGCCAGGCACTGCTCGCGGTGCAGGCCGGACCGGGCGGCGCGGTTGCCGACGACGCGCCGCCGCTGATGGGCGCCTTCATCGGCGATGCACGGCACGCGGCGCTGCTGACGCAGCTGCAGCTCGGCACCGACGGTTTCACCCGCTTCGTGGTCGTCGACTTCGGCCTGCCGCCGCACCAGGCCGCACGCGAGGCGCAGCGGCTGTGCGAGATCGAGGCCTACCGCATGCTGGCGATGCAGGGCTTCCCGCTGGCTCAGCACGAGGCCGTTGTGCTGGCCAGCCTCGAGCGCACGCTGCAGGGCATCGTCGACGCGATGGCCAACGACGCCAGCGCCGACGACGCCGCCGCGTTCGAGGCGCTGAGCCGGCTGGCAGCCGAGGTCGAGCACGCCACCGCGCGCACGCGCTACCGCTTCTCGGCCACGCGCGCCTACCGCCGCATCATCGAGCGGCGTCTGGCCGGCCTGCGCGAACAGCGCATCGACGGTGTGCAGACGCTCACGGGCTTCCTGACGCGCCGCTTCGCGCCGGCGATGGACTTCTGCGCCAGCACCGATGACCGGCTCACCGACGTGGCCGAACGCATCAACCGTGCCACCAGCCTGGCCCGGGTGCGCATCGAGACGCGGCGCGAAGCAGGCAACCAGGAACTGCTGCGCGCGCTGGCGCGGCGCCAGAAGCAGCAGCTGCAACTGCAGCGCACGGTCGAGGGCTTGTCGGTGGTGGCGATCAGCTACTACGCGCTCGGCCTGGTCGCGTATCTGGCCAAGGCCGCCAAGACCGCACCCTGGCTCGAGCCGCTGCACCTGCAGCCCGATGCCGTCGTCGGCCTGGCGCTGCTGCCGGTGGTGGCGGGCGTGGCGTGGTTCGTGCGCCGGCTGCACCGCCAGTTGCAGTGACCAGACTCCGACCGGTGGCGTGCCGCCATCCGCTTCAGTTCGCGCAGTTCACCGCCCTGGCACCGAGCAGCGCCACCAGCACCGCCGGTGCGATGCCGACCAGGTAGCCGCGCCGCCCGCCGTTGATCAGGATCCGGTCGAGGTCGAGCACCGAGGCCTCGACGTAGACCGGCATGGCCTTGCGCGTGCCGAAAGGCGAGGTGCCGCCGATCTGGTAGCCGCTGTGGCGTTGCGCCACCTCGGGCGGGCACGGCTCGACGCTCCTGGCGCCGATCGCGCGCGCCAGGTTCCTGGTGCTGACCTGGCGGTCACCGTGCATCAGCACGACGAGCGGCTCGGCATGCTCGTCGTGCATCACCAGCGTCTTGACCACGGCATGCTCGGGCCAGCCGAGCTGGCGCGCCGACTCGGCCGTGCCGCCGTGCTCGACGTAGTCGTACACGTGCTCGGTGAATCCGACACCGGCCGCGCGCAATCGCTGCGTCGCCGGCGTGGCGCTGACGTGCCTGTCCTTCCTGGCCATCGTCACTGCGCCGGGTCGCGATTCTCCCAGCGCACGCGGTCGATCGCCGTCAGCAGCTCGGGCACCAGCACGGTACCCCAGGCGTCCAGATCCTCGTCGAGCTGGGCCACGCTGGTGACGCCGATGATCGTGCTCGCCACGCGCCAGCTCCCGTAGCAGAACGCCAGCGCCATTCGCGTCGGCGTCAACCCGTGCTCGCGCGCCAGCGCGTTGTAGCGCCGTGCCGCGGCCAGTGTCTCGGGACGCGCCCAGCGCTGCCTGCGCATCGCCTCGAAGCGAGCGATGCGGCCCAGGCCAGGCTGCGCGGCATCGAATCCGCACGCGTCGTACTTGCCGGTGAGCGTGCCGAAGCCGAGCGGCGAGTAGGCCAGCAGCGCGACACCGCTGTGGTGCAACACCTCGTCGAGGCCGTTGTCGACGACGCGGTTGACCAGCGCATACGGGTTCTGCACCGACACCACGCGCGGCAGCCCGTGCACTTCGGCCACACGCAGGAACTCGGCCACCCCCCACGGCGTCTCGTTGGACAGGCCGATGTGCCGCACCTTGCCGGCCTTGACCAGCGTGGCCAGCGCCTGCAACTGCTCGGCGATCGACGTGAACCGGCGATCCTTCGAAGGGTCGAGGTAGAGCGCGCCGAACGACGGCGCGTTGCGGTTGGGCCAGTGGATCTGGTACAGGTCGATGACATCGGTGCGCAGGCGACGCAGGCTGTCGTCGCAGGCCTGCACGATGTCGGCCGGCCTGAGGTCGTCGGCGCCGCCGCGGATCCAGTCCATGCCGCGCGCCGGCCCGGCCACCTTGCTCGCCAGCGCGACGCGCGAGCGCATTCCCGGGCGCGCCGCGAACCAGCGCCCGAGGATCGTCTCGGTGGCGCCAAAGGTCTCGCGCCGCGGTGGCACCGCGTACATCTCGGCGGTGTCGATGAAGTCGATGCCGCGCTCGACCGCGCGGTCGAGGATCGCGAACGCGTCGGCCTCGCCGACCTGTTCGCCGAAGGTCATCGTGCCGAGGCAGACCTTGCTGACGCGCAGGTCGCTGTGACCCAGGGAGATCGATTGCATGGTGGGTAGGTGTCCGCAGGGGTCGGGCCAGCCGCGAGTGTGCCGCAGTCAACACGTGTTCGGTCGCGGCCCTCGTCAACCGCGCGCCAGCGGCGCATCGGGCTGCGCGCACCACTCGCTCCACGACCCGGCGTACAACGCCGAGCCGCCGAGTCCTGCCACCTCGAGCGCCAGCAGGTTGTGGCAGGCAGTGACGCCCGAGCCGCACTGCTGCACCAGGTCGGCCGGCGCGCGACCGGCCATCAGCGTCAGCCACTCGGCACGCAACTGGTCGGCCGGCTTGAAGCGACCGTCGGCGCCGAGGTTGTCGCGGAAGCAGCGGTTGGCCGCGCCGGGGATGTGGCCGCCGACGGGATCGAGCGTCTCGTTCTCGCCGCGGAAGCGATCCGCCGGGCGCGCATCGACGACCAGCCGACGACCGCGACCGAGCCCGTCGCGCACCGCGGCGTAGTCGACGGCCTCCACCAGCGCCGGCCGCAGCGTGAAGCGTCCCGGTGCGCGCGGCACGCCCGGCCCGGACTCGACCGCGCCGCCCGCCGCGCGCCACGCGTCCAGGCCGCCGTCGAGCAGGGCCGAGGCCGCATGGCCAGCCCAGCGCAGCAACCACCACAGGCGCGCGGCGAACATGCCGCCGCTGCGGTCGTAGGCGACGATCTGCATCGCGTCAGTGGCTCCCAGCGCAGTCATGCGTGCCGCAAACGCCGCGCGCCCGGGCAGCGGATGGCGGCCGTTCGATCCGGTCTTCGGCGCCGACAGGTCGCGGTCGAGATGCAGGTAGACCGCGCCCGGCAGACGGCACGCCGCATGGGCGCGCTCGCCCGCCGTCGCGTCGGCCAGGTCGAAGCTGCAATCGCACAGCAGCAACTGCGCTGCAGCGCGGGACTGCAGGTCGATCAGGGCTGCGGGGGCGATCAGCGGGGTGTGCGACATGCGGTGTCCTGGCGCTGGCAGGCCGACATCATCGCGCAGGCGCGGTGCCAGGCCGCTCGGGGCACGGGGGCGATCCACGGCGAGTCCGAACCTCGACGCCGAACGGGTTCGAGGCACGGCCGGTCGACAGCAATGACACCCGCCCGCCGCAGGCGCCGCGGCAAAGGCATGCGCCGCCGGCGACGGCGCACGCCATCATTTCCAACGTGCTGCGTCAGGCAAAGAACCAGGCAAAGACCAGCGTGGCCACCGTGATCGCCGACACGATCACGACCACCGTGACCAGACTGCCCTCGGCAAAGGTCTTGGTGACCTGCATCACGTGTCGCGCATTTTGCGTGTTGGGCATCGTGCTCACCTCTTCATCCGCCGGCGGGCCGGCCGGTGCAGACCTGCACGCCGCTTCGCCCCACCGCGCTCCCGAGGCTACGCCATGCGCGCGACGCTCGCAAGCCCGTACAAACGCCTGAGCACGAACACCCGAGGATGTGCACGAATGGACACGCGCGCAGGATGCGCGCACGAGACGCCCGGACCCCCCGGCTTCCGATCGCGGTCGAGCCCGTTGCGGGAGTCACGGCGAACCGTTGCGGCGCGCGCGCTCCTCCTCGCGCAGCCGCAGCACGCGGCGCTGCACCTTGCCGGTGGTGGTCATCGGCAACTGGTCGATGAACTCGATCTCCTTCGGGTACTCGTAGGGCGCGAGCTGGCCCTTGACGTGACGCTGCAGCGCCTCGACCAGCGCCGCGTCGCCGACGCAGCCGGGGGCCAGCACGACGTAGGCCTTGACCAGTGCGCCACGCTCGGCGTCGGGCTTGGGCACCACCGCGGCGTTGGCCACCGCCGGGTGCTTGACCAGGCAGTTCTCGACCTCGCTCGGGCCGATGCGGTAGCCGGCGGACTTGAAGATGTCGTCGCTGCGGCCCTGGTACCAGAGGTAGCCGTCGGCGTCCATCACCGCGGTGTCGCCGGTGCGGCACCAACTGTCGCCGGTGTCGCCGGTGAACTTGGCGCGCGTGGCCGCGTCGTTGTGCCAGTAGCCGAGGAAGAACACCGGGTCCGGGTCGCCGTGCACGTCGCGCCGGTGCACCGCCACATCGCCGGGCGTGCCGCGCAGGCACTCGCGGCCGTCGTCGTCGATCACCGCGACGCGGTGGCCGGGGTAGGCGCGACCCATGCTGCCCGGGCGCGCCGACCAGCCCGCGGCGGCGCGGCCGCCCCCGTCGAGCGAAGCGCCGCAGTTGCCGACGACATAGTTGATCTCGGTCTGGCCGAACATCTCGTTGACGACCACGCCGAGCTCGTCACGACAGTACGCAAA
>JBBIPS010000153.1:0-7310 GCA_037442725.1 Burkholderiales bacterium
CCGATGAGGAGGCGGCGCAGTGGGTCGGCGAGGCCGGGCGCGCGCACGACCTCGACCACGCGGTGTGCCGCAAGCAGCGCCTGGGCGACCGCGAGGTACGCATCGCCCTGCCGGCGCTGTCGCTGGCCGGCCGTGCGGTGGTGTTGATGGACGACGTCGCCAGCACGGGTCGCACGCTGGTCGAGGCCGCCGGTGCCTGCCTGGCCGCCGGCGCGGCCAGCGTCGACGTGGCCGTCACGCACGCGCTGTTCGTCGGCGACGCGATCGCCGACCTGCGCGCTGCCGGCGTGCGCCACGTCTGGAGCACCGACGCGGTGCCGCACGCCACCTCGGTGGTGCCGCTGGCGCCGTTGCTGGCGGCGGCGGTGCGGACGCTGTAAGGCGCGCGCACTGCGCTTCGGGGGACCTATCCGACCCGCCGCCCAAGCCAATGACGGCGTCAGCCGATAGCGCCGCGGTACGCAAGATCGCGCAGCGCGAGCGCGATCGCGGGCAGATAGGAGATGACCATCAAATCGATCAGCACGACGAACACGAAAGGCAGCAGCGGACGAACGATGCGTTCCAGCGGGATGTCGGCGACGGCGCAGGCGGCGAACAGGTTCACGCCGAAGGGCGGCGTGATCATCCCCAGCGCGAGGTTCACCACCATGATGGTGCCGAAGTGCACCGGGTCGATGCCGAAGTGCTGCGCGATCGGCGCGAGGATCGGTGCCAGCACGATGATCGAAGCGGAGGTCTCGATGAACATGCCGATCACGAACAGCGCCGCGTTGACGCCGAGAAGGAACCATGCCGGCGAGTGGAGCGTCTCGACCAGCGTCGCACCGATCTTGGCCGGGATGCCGGCGCGCGTGATGAGGTAGCTGAACAGCCCGGCACAGGCGATGATGAACAGGATCACCGCGCTCGAGATCACCGACTTGCGCAGGATCGGGCCCAGGCTGGCCGGCGTGATCTCGCGATACACCAGCATACCGATGGCGAGGGCGTAGAACACCGCAACCGCGGAGGCTTCGGTCGGCGTGAAGATGCCGCCGTAGATGCCGCCCAGGACGATCACCGGCATCATCAGCCCGAGCCAGGCGCCGCGCAACGCGGCGAGGAAACCGAGGCGTCCTGCGCCGTCGGTCTTGCCCAGCCCCTTGATCTTTGCCCAGACCCAGACGAACACGATGAGGCTGGAGCCGATCAGCAAGCCAGGTCCGATTCCGGCGATGAACAGCTCGCCAACCGAGACGTCCGCGGAGATGCCGTAGAGGATCACCGGGATCGAGGGCGGGATGATCACACCGAGTTCGGCTGAGCTGGCCTGGATCGCGGCGGCGAAGTTCGCCGGGTAGCCGTGACGGGTCATGGCCGGGACGAGGATCGCCCCGATCGCGAAAGTCGTCGCCACGCTCGAGCCGGAAACTGCGGCAAAGATCATGCAGGTCAGTACGCAGGTGCAGGCGAGTCCGCCCTGCACCCCGCCGACGATGGACTTGGCGAAATCCATGAGCCGGCGGGAGATGCCCCCGGTTTCCATCAGGTTGCCGGCCAGGATGAAGAACGGGATCGCGGCGAGCGGGTAACGGTCGATCGACGTAAAGAGCTGCTGGCCGAGCACCAGCAGGGAGGGGCGGTCGCTGGTCAGAACGCCCACGATCCCCGCCAGCCCGATCGAGATCGCCACCGGGATGCTCAGCGCGAACAGCGCGAGCATGGTGACGAACATCACGCCAGGCATGTCAGTCGGCCACCGGGGGCGATGGCAGAGTACTCGCCCGATCCCGCAGCCAGGGATCGACGTGGTGGGCCATGACGGCGAGCATGCTGAAGCAGGCGCCGACCGGGACCGCCAGATAGGCCCAGGCAATCGAGATATCGAGCCCGGCCAGCATCTGGAAGCGGACCCGCCAGGTCACGTTGAAACCCTGCCAGGCGACGAGCGCGAGAAACGCCAACGTGAACAGCGTCGTGAGTGCGCGCAGGGCACGCCGCGCCCGCCCCTTGCAAGCGTCGTGCAGCACGTTGATCGCGATCAGCGCGCCTTCGCGGAAGGCGACAGCGCAGGCGAGATAGACCATCCAGACCAGCGCAGTGCGGGTCGCGACCTCGCTCCAGTCGGACGGCGACTCGAACAGGAAGCGCGTGATCACCTGGAAGAAGCCCAGGCAGGCCGCAACGGCGAGCAGCCCCTGCGCCAGCACCGAGGCGAGGGCGGTGATTCGGCGCTCCAGCGCGAGCAGGATTTCTGGCGCGGACACTGTTGCGCGGCGGCGGTGGCACTGCGCGCCAGCGCAATCACCGGTAGTTGCGGACGCGGTCGATGTTGGCCTGGCCGTACTTCCTGGCGTATTCGGCGTAGGCCGGCGCCAGGCTGGCCTGGAACTTCGCTGTGTCGACCTTCGGAACGATCTGCATGCCCTGGCGAGCCAGCTCGTCGAGTCCCTTGCGTTCGACGTCGTCGACGAACTGGCGCATCACCGCGCTGCCCGTCTTCGCCGCATCGACAAACGCCTTCTTGTCCGCCGCCGACAGCGCTTCGTAGACCTTGGGCGAGACGATGAACAGCGCGGGCGAATAGACGTGGCGAGTGAGGGTGAGGTTCTTCTGCACCTGCGACAGCTTGGCCGAGGTGATCACCGAAATCGGGTTCTCCTGTCCGTCGATCGTGCCCTGCTGCAGTCCGGGGATCACTTCCGGCCAAGCCATCGGAGTCGGCAGCGCGCCCAGTGTGCGAAAGGCCGTGATATGGACGGCGTTCTCCATGGTCCGGATCTTGAGCCCCTTGAGATCGGCCGGCGTATTGACGACGCGCCGGCTGTTCGTCAGGTGACGGAAGCCCTGCTCGCCCCACGCGAGTGCGACGAGCCCGCGCGGGGGGAACTTCGCCAGCAATTCCTGGCCGATCGGTCCATCGAGCACCGCGCGCGCATGGGCCGAGTCACGAAACAGGAACGGGATGTCGACGATCCCGGTCTCGGGGACGAAGTTGCCCACCGTGCCGGTGGAGACGACAACCAGGTCCAACGTGCCGAGCTGGACCTGCTCGACCATTTCGCGCTCCCCACCGAGCGCGCCGCCGGGGAAGTGCTCGATCTTGAAGCGGCCGCCGGTCCGCTTGGCCAGATCGTCGGCGAACGCGGTCGCGCCCGCTCCGTAGTGCGAAGTCGGTGCCAGCGCGTAGCCCATCTTGAGGCTGGTCTGTGCCAGCGCAGCCGCGCCGAGCCAGACCAGGCACGCCGACACTGCCGCGGCGCGAAGCATCCTGAACATCCTCATCGACTCATCCTCCCAGTGGCGAAGCGCACTTGAGTCTATCGGTCGCTACCAGTGCAGTCAATTTCGCCGGGTCCATTCGGCCGGGCCAAAGCGCTCCTGTGTGCCACGCGAACGGGTCTCGAGTCTCGTCCGCGGCGGGCCCTACCCGGTCCCAGCGGTCGACGCGTCAGCCCGCCGCCTTGCCCTGCGCCGCCACTGCGGCCGCCGCCCTGGCCACGGCCGCGGGGTCGCCCAGGTACTCGTGCCGGATCGGTTTGAGGTCGGAGTCGAGTTCGTAGACCAGCGGGATGCCGTTCGGGATGTTCAGCCCGACGATCTCGGCGTCGCTGATGCCGTCGAGGTACTTCACGAGCGCGCGCATCGAATTGCCGTGCGCCGAGATCAGCAGGCGCTGGCCGCTGCGGATGGCCGGGGCGAGCACCTCGGTCCAGCACGGCAGCACGCGTGCCACGGTGTCCTTCAGGCACTCGGTGAGCGGGATCTGCGCCGGTGCGAGCCGGGCGTAGCGCGGGTCGTGGCGCTGGCCGCGCGGATCGTCGGCGCTCAGCGCCGGGGGCGGTGTGTCGTAGCTGCGGCGCCAGGCCAGCACCTGCTTCTCGCCGTACTGGCGTGCCACCTCGGCCTTGTTCAGCCCCTGCAGCGCGCCGTAGTGGCGCTCGTTCAGGCGCCAGTCCTTGACTACCGGCAGCCAGGTGCGGTCGAGCTGGTCGAGCGTGTGCCACAGGGTCCAGATCGCGCGCTTGAGCACCGAGGTGTAAGCCACGTCGAACTCGTAGCCCGCGGCGGCGAGCGCGCGGCCGGCGTCCTGCGCCTGCGCCACGCCCAGGGGCGTCAGCGGCACGTCGGTCCAGCCGGTGAAGCGGTTGTCGAGGTTCCAGGTCGATTCACCGTGGCGGATCAGCACGAGTCTGTACATGGCGGGGTCGGTGTGGCTCGGGTTGGCGGGCGGCCTGGCGCAGTGCCCGTCGACGCACAGTGGTGCGCTGATTCGTACAGGCCTCGGGGGTCGCCTTGTGCGGCGGCGCGAATTCTATAATTCGCCCCCCTTTCGATCCGACCTGACCCCTCCGTGAAGTTCATCATCGACAACTGGATGCTCATCGTTCTGGCCGCCGTCTCCGGCGGCATGCTGCTGCAGCAGGCGCTGCAGAAAAGCCAGATCGGCGCGGTCGGCACGGCCGAGGCGGTGCGGCTGATCAACCGCGAGAAGGCGGTCCTGATCGACGTCGGCGAGCCCTCGGAGTACGCGGCCGGGCATGCCAGGGGCGCGCGCAGCATCCCGTTCGGCAGCCTCGCCGGATCGAAGGACTTGCCGACGAACAAGGCCCTGCCGCTGCTGCTGGTGTGCCAGAGCGGTGCGCACGCGAGCCGCGCCGCCGGGCTGCTGCGCAAGGCCGGATTCGAGCGTGCGGTGGTGGTCTCGGGTGGCCTGGGTGCGTGGCGCGAGGCGGGGCTGCCGGTCGAGAAGTCGGCCGGCTGAGACAGCGCCCCAGGGCCGTCGCCATGGGCCCGGGCCCGGTCGATGTCGTGTCCGGGGCTGGGAGACAATCCGCAGGTGAATTACGCCCTGTTCGACGACGCCGGCAAGTTCCACGCCGGCCGCGTGCTGTCCGAGACCGATGCGTCGACGCAGATCGAGCTCGATTCCGGCAAGCGCGTCAAGGTGAAGTCGGCGCACGTGCTGCTGCGCTTCGACCAGCCAGCGCCGGCCGAGCTGATGGCGCGTGCGCAGGCGCTGGCCGGCGAGATCGACCTCGACCTGGCGTGGGAGTTCGCGCCCGAGGGTGAGTTCAGCTTCGCCGCGCTGGCGCGCGAGTATTTCTCGGCGCAGGCCGGGGCCGAGCAGCAGGCCGCGGCGCTGCTGCGGCTGTTCGATGCGCCGCACTACTTCCGCCGCGCCGGCAAGGGGATGTTCAAGAAGGCACCGGTGGAGGTGGTCAAGGCCGCGCTGCTGGCGATCGAGCGCAGGCGGCAGGTCAGTGCGCAGATCGACGCCTGGGCTGCCGAGCTGATTGCCGGGCGCTGCCCGGGGCCGGTGCGCGAGCAGCTCTACCGCATCCTGTTCAAGCCCGACAAGAACGCGCCCGAATACAAGGCCGTGGTCGAGGCGGCCCGGCATGCCCAGCGCGCACCGCTCGACCTGCTCAAGGGCGCCGGTGCGATCGATTCGGCCTACCAGTTCCACTGGCGGCGCTTCCTGTTCGAGCAGTTCCCGAAGGGCGTGGCCTTCCCGCCGCTGCAGGTGCCGGTGATCGATGACGACCTGCCGCTGGCCGCGGTGCAGGCGTTCTCGATCGACGACTCGCAGACCACCGAGATCGACGACGCCCTGTCGGTCAACGGGCTGGGCAGCGGCACGGTGATCCTGGGCATCCACATTGCGGCGCCGGCGTTGGCGATCCAGCCCGATTCGCCGATCGGCCGGGTGGCACGCGAGCGCTTGTCCACCGTCTACATGCCGGGCTGGAAGTTGACGATGCTGCCCGACGAGGTGGTGCGGGCGTGCACGCTGGACGAGGGCCGCGACTGCCCGGCGCTGAGCCTGTACGTCAGCTTCGACGAGGCGACGCTGGAGGTGCGCGGCACCGAGTCCCGGATCGAACGCGTGCCGATCGCCGCCAACCTGCGCCACGACCAGCTCGACGAAGTGATCACCGAGGCCTCGCTCACCGGCGAGGCGTTGGCCGAGTACCCGTTCGCGCCCGAGCTCGCGTTCGCCTTCCGCCTGGCCTGCCGGCTGAAGGCAGCGCGCGAAGTGGTGCGCGGCAAGCCCGAGAACTTCAACCGGCCCGACTACAGCTTCCGCCTCGAGCGCGCGGACGACGACGGCGACCGCGAGCCCGACGGCAGCGAGACCGTGCGCATTAGCGTGCGCAGGCGCGGCGCGCCGCTCGACCTGATCGTTTCGGAGGCGATGATCCTGGCCAACAGCCGCTGGGGCGGCTGGCTCGCCGAATGCGGCGTGCCGGGCATCTACCGCAGCCAGCCCAGCCTGACCCCCGGAGTCAAGGTGCGCATGGGCGTGCGACCGGCACCGCACGCCGGCATCGGCGTGGCGCAGTACACCTGGGCCACGTCGCCGCTGCGGCGCTACGTGGACCTCGTCAACCAGTGGCAGATCATCGCCTGTGTGCGCCACGGCCGGACCGCCGCGCTGGCCGCGCCGTTCAAGCCGCGCGACGCGACGCTGTTCTCGGTGATTTCGTCGTTCGATGCTGCGTACAACGCCTACAACGACTTCCAGCGTGCGATCGAGCGCTACTGGACGCTGCGCTGGCTGCAGCAAGGCGAGGTGACCGAACTCGACGCCGTCTCGCTCAAGGAGGGGCTGGTACGCGCCGACAGCGTGCCGCTGGTGTTCCGGGCGCTCGGGTGCGAGAGCCTGCCGCGCGGGTCGCACGTGCGCGTGCGGGTCACCGGCATCGATGCGCTGACGCTCGACCTGCACGCGACGCTGCTCGCGCGCCTCGATGCCGCGGCGCCGGCCGGCGCTGCGCCGACCACCGACGAAGCCGACGACGAGGCCGGGGCCGTCGCCCCGCTCGCGCTGGCCATCGATGTCACGGACGCCGCGACAGATGCCGCAACGGACTGCGCCAGCGACGCCAGCGCCGATGCAGACGCCGACAACGCACCGGCAGCGCCGGCCGCGGCCTGACGCCGCTGCGCCGAAGGCACGCGCCGCCCCGCTCAGGCGGGCGTCGGGCACGGCGTCGGTCAGGGTGCCGCTGGCCGCGACGGTCGGCGCGCCAGCGAGAGTCACGCCTGCACCGGGCATCGAACCGCCGCGCGCCCGGCCACCGATGGCCGCGGCACCGACGTCGACCCGATGGCGCCCGCACACGCTGCACTGGGCACTGCTGGCTTCGGTGATCCTGCACGCGGGGCTGCTGACGCTGCGCTTCGTCGACCCCGTGCGCTTCGACCGCGTCTTTCGCGACACGCCGCTCGAGGTCGTCCTGGTCAATGCACGCGGCAGCGAGGCGCCGGCGGTGGCGCAGGCGATGGCGCAGGCCGCGCTGGCCGGCGGCGGCGAGGCCTCC
>JBBIPS010000154.1:0-7304 GCA_037442725.1 Burkholderiales bacterium
GCCTCGCCGCGGCGTCGAGGGCGTCGGCCCAGGCGCGGTGGCGGCGTTGCGAATCGGCGATGACGCCGGGCAGCGCGCCCGCCACGCGCAGCTCCGGCGCGTGTTCGAGGGCGATCATCGACCAGGCGGTGACGAGTTGTGGCTTGTCTTCCCACCAGGCATTGGAATCGGGATTGGAGAAGCTGCCGTCGGCCTTCTGCAGGCTGACCAGCTTCTGCGCGAGCTCGGTCTTCCAGTGGTGCTGCTGGCCCTTGCCGTCGGTGAAGGTGTCCTCGCCATAGGCCGTCATCACCTTCGCGAACGCGTTGTAGAAGTAGAACAGCCCGTGCTTCTTGGTCGTGCCGGGGTTGTATTCGAGCGTGTAGTTCGCGGTCATCCACTTGTACGCGGCCTGCACGCGCGGATCGGACTTGTCCACCCCGGCGAACAGCAGGCTGAGCAGCCCGGCGGCGGTCATGCCGCCGTAGGACGAGGTCCCGTTCTCGAACTCGGGCGGATTCCAGCCCGGCATGTAGACGAAGCCGCCGTCGTTGGCGGCCCACTTCTGGTCGTTGCTCTCGCTGCGGTTCTGCGACCGGCTCACGAACACCAGCGCCTTCTGCCAGACCGGATCCTTCGGGTCGGTGGCGGTGCGCTTGAGCGCCTCGATGGCCATGTACAGGTTCGACATGTCGGGCCGCTCGTCGCCGCCGTAGCCGATGCCGCCGTAGTAGCGGTGATCCTGCTTGTAGCCGTCGCGCTCGTCCATCTGCTCCTGGATCAGGAACTTGCGTCCGGCCTCGATCACGGCGTCGTACTTCGGGTTCTTGGTCGCCACGAGCGCATTCAGTGCGACCGACGTGTTGTAGGCCGTGTTCTGCAGCGACTCGGTGATCGAGCCGTCGCTCTTGGCCTTGGAAAGCAGGTAGTCGACCTGCCGCGTGATGTAGGCACCGTCGCTCTCGTTGTAGCCACGGTGGCTCTCGAGAAAGGCGCGCAGCGACAACGCCGTGATGCCCACCGATCGGGCCACCGAGCCGTCGGCCGCCTGCTGGCCGCGCAGGTAGTGCAGTCCCGCGTCGACCGCTCGCCGCGCCTTCTCGCGCAGCGCCGGGTCCATCTTCTCCGCGGCACGCACCGACGGCGTAGCCAGCACGACGCAGGCAGGCAGGGCAAGCAGGTGTCTTCTCTTGATCATCACAACTTCTCCTGGGTGAGGTCGGTGGGGTGGGTGGGGGCAGCGACGATGCCGCGCGGACGCGGGAAGCGCAACGCCAGCGCGATCAGCGCCAGCACCAGACAGGCCGTGGCGTAGGCCCAGACCAGTGACGCCAGGCCGGGATACGAGAACTGCAGGGCGGCAAGATTCGAGTGCTGGTAGAACCACTGGTTGCGCAGCAGATCGTTGCCGCTGGCCACGGCCAGGTGGGTGAGCGGACTCAGGCCCAGGACGGCGTCGATGATCCCCTCGCGCCGACTGGAGAGCAGTTCGCCCGCCGGCCCGAGCCACAGCGGCAGCGAGCCCAGCAGCGCGAGCACGAGCGCCAGCGTGCGCCCGGCCATCTCGCGCGCGCCTGGCACGTCCCCGGATCGATCGCGCAGGCGCGCCTCGAGCGCCGCGGCCAGCGTGTGCGTGACGAGCAACAACAGCAGCAGCATCGCGCACGCGGCGAGGCTGCGCGCGAACGGTTGCACCGGGTTGCCGAGAATCCGGATCAGACCGGCCGCCAGCGTCGCCGCCGCGGCGGACCAGACGCCGATGCGCAGCGCAGTGCGCGCGGGCGTCGCGGCGTTGCCGGGCCAGAACAGCGGCGCCAGCAACCCGACGCCGGCCGTGACCAGCAGGCGCAGCGCCGACGGCCGGATCTCGGCCTCCGTCGCGCCGAGCGCGCTGAGCACCGATGCAGTCGCCACGATCAGCATCCCGAATCGCGTTGCGATCACTTTGCCGTCTGCGTCGCGTCGACGATCAGCTCAATGGCCGAGCCGACCGGCGGCAGCATCGAATTGCCGCGCACCGACCCGTAGGCACCGATGCCGATGCCGACCGACGATTCGATGATGCTGCTGGCGTCGGGCACGAAGGCGACCAGCACGCCCGTGACATCGGCGGCGAACCGACCCTGGCCGGCGGACGCGGGCGACCCGGTGTAGACCCATTCGACCGACTCGGGCTTCACGCCGGCCTCGGGGTTGAGCAGCACGTCGGCCGCCGCAACCTGGCGCCGCTGGCCGCCTTCCGACCACGCGACGGCGATCGCGACGCGCTGGCCGGCCAGCGGTGCCGTGCCACGCCGGCGCTGCGCCGCCACCTGTGCGGCGTCGCGCTCGAGCCCGACCAGGATGCAGGCCAGGTTGAATTCGCTGCCGCTGGCATCGAGTTCGAACAGCGACTCGTATTCCTTCATTCCGCCCGGACTCGTCGCGAGGTATTCGAGCGGCTTGCCGAGCACATGCACCCGGCCCGGCACGGTGAAGGTGCGCGCGCGCTTGTCGACGACGATGCGCCCGATCTGGTAGCGCTCCTGGCCGAGCGATTTCAGCTCGCCCCCCGGTGCGGCCGGCGCCTGCGCCTGCGCCAGCCGGCTGCCGACCGTCGCGGCCACGCCGAGCACTGCGATCACACGCCGGCGGTTCACGGCTTCACGGCCATCACGACCCGGTGCGGCATCGGCGGCGGCAGCGGCACCGTGCGCGATTCGCGCAGCCCGCAGTCCGCCATCCAGCGCTGCACGTCGGCATCGGCATGCACGCCGCCGTCGGGCGCCGTCAGCATCATGTTGAGGCCGAACATCGCGGCGAAGCTCGGGTGCGCGCCGTCCGGGTCGGTGAAGACGTCGCTGACGACGAGCAGGCCGCCGGGGGCCAGGCACCTGGTGGCGCGCTCGATCAGGGCGCGGCACGCCGGCGCGGTCTCGCGATGGAACATGCCCGACATCAGCACCACATCCCTGCCCGGGCCGAAATCGGCGCTGTGGTAATCGCCGTCGCGCACGGCCACGCGCCCGCTCGCGCCGGCAGCCTCGACCAGCTCGCGCGCCACCGCGGCGACGCCGGGCAACTCGAGGACCTCGGACTGCAGGCCGGGGAAGCGCTCGGTGAGCAGCACCGAGTAGGTTCCCGGCCCGCCGCCGACGTCGAGCATCGAGTGGCGGCCCTTCAGATCCAGGATCGGCACCAGCGCGCGCGCGATGCCGAGCGCACGCTCGTGCATCGCGACCACGAAGGCGCGCGTGCGCGCCGGGTCGTCGCCCAGGTAGGTCTCGGCGGGCAGCGCAGGCCGGCCCGAACGCAGCGCGCCCTCGAGGCCCGCCCAGGCGGTGTAGAGCTGGTCGCTGTACCGGATGACGTTGCCCATGAAGGCCGGGCTGCGCGAGACCAGGAAGGTTGCGGCGACCGGCGAGTTCTCGAAACGGCCGGACGCTTCGGTGAGCAGGCCCAGCCCGACGCACGCGCGCAGGAAGAGCAAGGTGCTGCGCGCGTCGAGCTGCAGCGCGGCGGCCACCTCGTCGGCGCCGCGTGCGCCGTCGGCCAGGCAGTCGAAGAGCCGCAGGCGATTGGCGGTCAGCAGGGTCTGGCTCTCCCAGTACGCCGTGCTCAGGCGCACGATCGAGGACGGGTCCGGCGCGGTCGGCCGCGGTGTCGCGTTCATCAGGCAGCCTCCAGCACCGTGCGGTCGAGGTCGCACTCCAGCTGCATGTAGGCGCAGTGATGGCACATGAAGCCGTCCGAGACCGCCAGCCCGTGACGCCGGCGGATCGCGTGGTAGCCGGTGGTCAGCGTCTCGAAGTAGCTGCGGATTCGCGCGTGGTAGTCGCCCCGCTGGCGCCCGCCCACCGGCCAGACCAGCGAGTAGATCGGGACGATGCCGCGGCGGCAGAGATCCTCCGCGCCCTCGAGCGCGATGCGCGCGGCTTCCTGCCACTCCATGCCGTGCTCGGGCTCGAGTTCGATGCCGGCCACCATCGCCGAGTAGACGTTGCCGCGGCCCCAGTAGCGCGCCGCCGTCTCGAGCGCAGCGATCCATTGCGCATAGCCGACGTAGCGGTTCTTGCCAGGGCAGATCTTCGCGAACAGCGGCTCAGACCACATCTCGAGGTTGAAGCAGACGTGCTGCACGAGTTGCTCGGCGTGGAACTGCGCGATCAGGTCGTCGGGAAGCGCGCCCGACCCCAGCGTGACCGGAATGCCGCGGGTGTTGACCTGCTTGACGAAGCGCGCCAGTTGCAGGAAACGCTCGCCTTCCTTGCGCGCATCGGTGAGCGAGCCGCCGACCAGGTAGATATGGCGGATCCCGGCCTGCTCGACCACGGCCTGCAGTGCCTCGTTCATGCGCTCGAGCGTCGGCGGGGGGATCTCGACCTGGCCGGTCCGCTGTCCGACACGCGTCGTGCGCTCGTCGGGCGCGCCATAGGCGCAGAACGTGCAGCGCATCGACACGCCGTCGTGCTTGTGCAGGAAGTACTCGCAGCCCGGGGCGACGTTGATCACCAGCATGTCGCCGTGCGTGGTCACGCCGGCCTGCGCGAAGGGCAGGCCGTCCGTCGTCTTCTGCGTCAGCCACGGCCGCAGCGGCTCAAACTCGATCGGCCGGGTCGCGCCGCTGCGATCGTCGATCAGGCGATAGCCCTGCTCGACGTCGCCCTCGACGTGCCACGGCGAGTCGCCGTTGCCGAGGATGCGGACCTCGGTGCCGTCGGCCAGGTTGATGAGGTACGGAATCGTCGCGCTGCCCTTGCCGGTCGGGTCGTGCTCGCCCGGCCTGAATCGGTAGGGGTAGTAGTTGGGCATCGAGTGCAGGGCCGCCTGGCCGAGCGCGGGCGTGTAGCGGATGCCCTCGCACATCACCTGGACCTTCAGCGCTGGCGAGCCGGTGAGCGTGATCATGTCGGCAATTCCCGTTCCTGCGTCGACCGTGGATGGGGCGGCACTGCCCTGCCCCGACTGCATTCTGATAATGTGAAACGATGATGCCACGCACGGGCGGCCGAGCCGCGTTGATTATTGCCGCTGCACTGTGTATTCCGCTGGTGCCTTTTCTCATCATCGGCGAGCTCCCCGGCGAGCGCTGGCTGTCGGCGAACGACGACCATGCCGTCCGCTTCGCGCTGGCCGGCGCCGGGCTGCTCGCCGCCGACGTGCTGTTGCCGATTCCGTCGAGCATCGTCGGCACGATGCTCGGTGCACGCCTGGGCTTCGGCGCGGGTTTCGTCGCGGCATTCCTCGGCATGATGGCCGGACAATCGGCCGCCTATCTCGTCAGCCGCGGTCTGCTGCGCAAGCGCAACGATGTACTGCCCGCGGCACCGACGCTGGCGGCGGTGTTCCTGAGCCGGCCGGTGCCGGTGCTGGCCGAGGCGGTGGCGTTCGCCGCCGGCGCGGCGCGAATGAGCTGGCCGCAGTTCCTGCTGGCCTGCGGGTCGGGCAACCTGGTCTACGCGGGCGCCCTGGCGTTGAACGGCGCCCAACTGGTTCCCGACGCGCTGGTCGGCCCCGGGCTGCTGCTGCCGATGCTGCTGCCGGTGGCGGCCTGGCTGATCTGGCGCAGGATCCGCCGCACACCCCACCCCGGAGACTGACACCATGCTGTTCCTGCTGACCAACCGCACCCGCGCCAACCTCAGCGCGGCGCAGTACGGCGAGCTCGCCGCCGCCGCCAAGGCGTTCTACGCGTCGATCCCGGCCGAGGTGAAGATCCGCGGCGAGTGGGCCGCCGTCGACCGCTCGCACAACGTCACGCTGCTCGAAGCGCCCGACATCGACACCGTGCGCCGCATCCAGGCGCCGTTCGCGCGCTTCACCGACACCGAGATCGTTCCGGTGACGGCCATCTCGGGGTGGACGGCGGGCTGAACCGAGATCACGAGCCGACGACGGGCCGCTTCCGGGGTTGTTTGCAACGTCGGGAACCTCCGACCACGATCGTCGACCTGGGACCGCTCTCAACGCCTGGGCGCGCGCGCCTTGCCGATGGCGCCGGGCCGCGGGGCGTCGGCCCCAGCCGGGCGCGCCGGGACTTCTGAGGCCTTGCGAAGAGTGGCGGCCAGTGCCGAGAATTCGGCGCGAATGGCCTTTGCCTTGACGGCATTGCCCCGCGCCAGCGACAACGCGTAGGCGCCCTTTTCCACGCGTTGCAGCAAGCGCAGGTGATCGTCGCGGAGATACGGGACGGCCAGTTCCGCGCTGAAGCGCCGCCCGCCCCGCGACGCCGCCAGCGCGATGCGAAGCAGATCCTTGGCATCCTTGTCGCCTTTGGCAGAGTCCTGGCGGTCCAGGAATGCCTCGAGCTTGAGCGCGAACAGGTGCTCGAGCCGGGCCACCCTGATCTCGGCATAGGGCACGGCATGCGCGGCAACCGCGTCGTAGGGGACGATGAGGTTGGAGTGCCGCTCGGTGTAGATGTCGAAGGCGAAACCATCCTTCGTCATCTCGTGCTTGCTCAGCCTGCGGTTGGGCGTGAGCTCCTCGATGTCGCGCAGGTCGCTCATGTCGGCCAGCGAGATGTAGAAGTCGCCGTCGTGGGTGAACTCGGCGTACTCCTCGGCAGTCGGGGTGTTGATCACGTGCATGTACACGGCGATGCCGCCGATGAACACAACCCCTTGCGGGAAGAGCTGGGATATCTCGCTGCAAGCTGCCATCAGTCTGGCAAAGTCCCGCGACTCCATGGATGCTCCTTGACGATTCGCAGAGTTTGCGTTACTGTCACAATAATGTCAAGCCAGCTCTTCTTTCCGACCGCGCGCCTGGTGCCGCGCATCGATCGCCGAGGCGCACTGCCACTGCGTGAAGTGCTCCTGGCCGCAGGGGCGCCATGCCGGGCCAGCGGGACCTGGACGCTGCGGCCGATCCTCATCGACCGGGGCTGCGCGACCATCGAGTGCGAGCCCGGAGACTGGGGCGCGGTTCGTGTCGGCGTGCCGAGCTCCGCAACCCGGACGGCGGCGGCGCGCACGGCTGCGCTGGTGCTTGCCTACCAGTTGATGGACCCCGTGGCTCGCGCGAGCGTCAAGGGGCTGGAGTGGGCGCGCGTCGGTCCTCCGGCCGGAAGGCCGCGATCGGCAACGGCCAAGTCCGCAGCAGCGCGCCAGCGCTTGTCCAGGAGGCGCAAGGCTGAACAAGCGGCAGTCCAGGCGGCAAGTGCAGCCCGCGGCCCCCGCGCGCGGCAAGCGCCGGCGCGGCGCGAATGAGCTGGCCACAGTTCCTGCTGGCCTGCGGGTCGGGCAACCTGGTCTACGCGGGCGCCCTGGCGTTGAACGGCGCCCAACTGGTTCCCGACGCGCTGGTCGGCCCCGGGCTGCTGCTGCCGATGCTGCTGCCGGTGG
>JBBIPS010000155.1:0-7290 GCA_037442725.1 Burkholderiales bacterium
CGATTGCAGGTCGGCCAGCGCCGCCTCGGCATGGCCGCCGGCGACCTGCGTCAGCGCCTGCGCAGCGCGGATCCGGGTGTCGCCCGGCGCGGCCTTGGCCGCCTGTGCCAGGTAGGACTGCGCGGCCTTGACGTCGCCAGCGCGCGACGCCGCCTGCGCCGCCAGCGCCAGTGTCGGGCCGTCGGCGTGCCCGCCGTCGAGCGTCGGACGCAGCGTCGCCAGCGCCTTGGCGGCCTGGTCGCTGCGCAGGTAGGTGGCGCCGAGAAGGCGACGCGCGCCGGCGAAGTCGGGGGCCTGCGCCACCGCGCGGGACAGCAGCGTCTCGGCCTGCGCCAGGGCGTCGAGCTGCAGCTCGGTCGCGCCGCCCAGATAGAGCACGGCAACGTCGTTCGGTGCCGACTGGATCAACCCCTGCAGCACGTCATGCGCATGCTTGAACTCCTTGCGCGCAAAGGCCACCTGCGCCTCGAGGAACAAGGTCCGGCCCTGCCTGGGAGCGATCTTCTTCAACTCATCGTGCTGACGCGCGGCGGCATCGAGATCGGGCTGCTGCAGGTACAGCGTGACCAACGCGGCGTGGACCACGGCCAGTTTCGGATCGATCGCCAGCGCCTTGCGGTAGGCGTCGATCGCGCCGGGCCGATCGGCCTTGGCGCGCAGCACCAGATCGCCCTTGAGCTGCCAGGCCTCGGCGTGGCCGGGGACACCGGCAAGTAGGTCGTCGAGCAGCTTCAGCGCCGCATCGGTGTCGCCCGACGCCGCCGCCACACGGGCCTGCACCAGCCGCACCGCGGTCGACCCGGGATCGGCCGCCAGCGCCTTGGTCACTGCCGTGCGCGCGTCGTCGAACGCGCCCTGCGCTGCGTACGCCGTGGCCATCGAGGCGGCCAGCTCGGCCGCCGCAGCCGGATCGGTCAGTTCGAGCGTCGCGTAGCGCAGCGTGAGTTTCTGGTACTGGTGCGTGGCCAGCAGCACCCGGGCCATGAGCGGGGCGACCTGCTCCTCCGCTTGGCCCAGGTCGAGCGCCTTGACCAGTTCGAGCTCGGCGCCGCGCGCGTCGCCGAGTTCGAACAGCGCCCGGCCCAGCAGGAAGCGCGCCTGCGCGTGCGAAGGCTTCTTCTGCAGGACGTTCTTGAGCTGGATCGAGGCGGCCTTGGCATCGCCCTTGGCCAGGTACTGCGTGGCCGAGGCCAGCATCTCGGTATCACTCTTGCCACCACACGCCGACAGCGTCAGCGCAACCAGCAGCAACGCCCGCCCCAACGTCCTGACCCCGTGCTTCAAAGCGACTCCTGATGATGACGCCACGCCCGATGCGGCCGCCGCTTCGCGACTGCGCTCAGCGCGTATCGCGTGGGCGCGGCGCCGACAGCGCAAGGCTGCCAGTATCGCGACGGAGCGCCCGATGTTCAATCGTCGCACCGCGCTCGAAGCGCGAGATTTGCCACGCCGACACGCAGCACCGATGCACCACGAGATCGCGCTGCCTGCACGACGATCGGCGCAGTCGATCGACGCGGGGCCTCGAAGCGCCCTGAGCGCCCCCGGGGGGCCGGGCCCGACCCGCCGCCGGCGGCGTCAAGCAAACCCGGGTCGGCCCGGCGGTTGCCTGCAGAGCAGTTCAGCGCAACTGCGACACGGCAGCCAGCGCCCGTACGGCGCCGGCACCGATCGACGCACCGAACCGCTTGGCCAGCCGTTCGGCGACGTTCTCCTTCGGCGTGTAGTCGATCACCTCCTCGGCCCTGACCACCTCGCGTGCGACGAAGTCGAGACTGCCGAAACGGTCTGCCAGGCCGAACCTGACGGCGTCCTCGCCGTTCCAGAACAGGCCGGAGAACGTGTCGGGCGTTTCGTGCAGACGCTTGCCACGGCCCTGCCTGACGACCTTGATGAACTGCTGGTGAACCTGGTCGATCATGGCCTGCGCATAGGCCCTGTGCGCTTCACTCTGCGGCGAGAACGGGTCGAGCATGCCCTTGTTCTTGCCGGCGGTCAGCAGCCGTCGTTCGATGCCGAGCTTGTCCATCAGGCCAGCGAAGCCAAAACCGTCCATCAGCACGCCGATCGAGCCGACCAGGCTCGCCTTGTCGACGAAGATCTCGTCCGCGGCAACCGCGATGTAATAGGCGCCCGAAGCGCACATCTCCTCGACCACCGCGTAGACCTTCTTCTTGTGCAACGCCTTGAGGCGGCGGATCTCGTCGTTGACGATGCCGGCCTGCACCGGACTGCCCCCAGGGCTGTTGATGCGGATCACGACCGCCTTGGCGCCGCTGTCCTCGAACGCGCCGCGCAGGCCCGAGATCAGTTGTTCGGCGCTGGCCTCGGTGTCGGCGGCGATCTCGCCGCGCACCTCGACCAGCGCAGTGTGCGGCCCGCTCGGCACGTTGGGGCGCATGCGCTGCGCGAACAGGCCCCAGGTCACGGCCAGCACCAGGCCGAACCAGGCGAGCCGGATGAAGACGCGCCAGCGCCGCTCGATGCGACGCTCGCGCAGCAACTCACGCGCCAGTTGCTCGGCGGTCTGCTCGAAGCCCCCGCGTTCGCTGACCACCCGCTGCGCCGCGCCGGTTGCAGCGCCCGCGACGGGCGGCGCCGCTGTCGCATCACTGTGCTGGCCAGCGTCGGAGGAAAGGGGGTCCTGCTGCAGAGTCATGGTGTGGTGCCTGGTTGCGCACCCCGGGGCCATCGAAACCTGCAACCGCGATTTCGACCCGCCGCTGTCATTGCAATTCCTCGGGATTCGTGCGGGTATCGCTGCGGGTTGCACGCGGCGCTCGGGCCGGATCCATCGCTTTCACTTTGTTCAGATACCTGCGGGTCGCAAGCGGGTGCCGGAGTCGGCAAGGCCGGCGTCGGCGGCGCCGGAGGCATCGGCAAGTATCGGCCGAATGTCGCGGGAAGGATACCAAACCACATGCCCGCCTTCCTCAGCGGTGGCGATGCGCATCAACCTGCCACGCTCACAGGGGCCCGCGACACAGCGGCCGTCGGCCGGATCATAGGTCGCGCCGTGGATCGAGCAGACGATCCAGCGCTTGTCCGCGTCGAGGAACTGGCCCGGCTGCCAGTCCATCTCCACCGGCACGTGCGCGCAGCGGTTGACATAGGCGACCACCACGCCGTCGAAGCGCAGCGCGAAGGCGCGCGCCGGCTGACGCCAGAGCAGGACGTCGAAGACAAAGGCCTGTCCGCGCTCGACCAGCGCGGCCGCGGCGCACAGCGGTTGCGCCTGGGCCGCGGCGTCGCCCGGCGCGGCGGGTGTCGGCCCGCCACGGCATGTGTCGACCGGATCACGCATTGCGACTCAACCAGGCGTGCAACTCGGCTGTCGAGTGCGCCACGACCAGCGGCGTGAACGGCCCGAAGGCTTCGACCGCGTGCGCGCCGTAGCTGACGCCGACGCGCGCGGTGCCGGCATTGACGGCCAGTTGCAGGTCGTGCGTCGTGTCGCCGATCATCAGCGTGCGCTCGGGCGCCACGCCGAACTCGCCCATCAGCTCGATCAGCATCCGCGGGTCGGGTTTGCTGGCGGTCTCGTCGGCGGTGCGGGTGGCGTCGAACACGCCCTTCAACTGCGCGCTGCCCAAGGCATCGTCGAGCCCGGCGCGGCTCTTGCCGGTGGCCACCGCCAGCCAGTGGTTGCGGCGCTTGAGCGCGTGCAGCATCTCGAGCGTGCCCGGGAACAGCACCAGCTCATGCTGGCGCGCCAGATAGTGATGGCGGTAGCGCTTGCCGAGTTCGGGATAGCGTGCCTCGGGCAGTCCGGGCGCGGCATGTGCCAGCGCGTCGCGCAGCCCGAGGCCGATGACGTAGGCCGCCTGGGTGTCGCTCGGCACGGCCACACCGAGGTCGACGCAGGCGGCCTGGATGCAGCGCACGATCAGCGCGGTCGAGTCGAACAGCGTGCCGTCCCAGTCGAAGACGACGAGGTCGAAGCGACGCGGGCGTGGCGTCATCGGCACCGAGGCAGCGGCGCGTGGGTGATGCGGGACGGCATCGGGGCCGGGGCGGTGCGAAGTCAATGCGGCTCGCTCAACAGGGTCAGCAGCGTGGCGCACCCGGTCGGCAACGGCGCCTGCAGCTCGATGCGCTCGCCGCTGGCCGGGTGGTCGAAGGCGAGCCGGCATGCGTGCAGGAACATGCGCTCGAAACGATGGCCGCGGAGCGCCTCGCCGCGCGCGAGTTGCCGGTTCAGCGCGAAGTCGCCGTACTTGGGATCGCCGACGATCGGGTGGCCAGCGTGTGCCAGGTGGACCCGGATCTGGTGCGTGCGACCGGTCTTTAGCGTCACGTCGAGCAGCGTGAAGCCGGCGTAGACATCGGCCACCCTGACCAGCGTGATCGAGCGCCGGCCGTCGGCATGGTCGGCGGCGACGACGCGCACCTGGCGTTCGCCGGCGGCGTCGTGCGTCTTGTGCAGCGCCTCGTCGATCACCTTCAGCCGCGCCGGCCAGACGCCGCTGACCAGCGCGGCGTAGGCCTTTTCGGTGTCGCGCCGGCGGAACTGCGCCTGCAGCGCAAGCAACGCGCTGCGCTTCTTGGCCAGCAGCAGGATGCCCGAGGTCTCGCGGTCGAGCCGGTGCACCAGTTCGAGAAACCTGGCCTGCGGCCGCGCCCGGCGCAACTGCTCGATGATGCCGAAGGCCACGCCGCTGCCGCCGTGCACGGCCACGCCGGCAGGCTTGTCGATCGCCAGCAGGTGCTCGTCCTCGAACAGCAGCGGGAACTCGCGCGGTGGCGCCGGCATCGTCGAGTCGGGTGTCCCGGCCACGCGCACCGGCGGCACGCGCACCTCGTCGCCAAGTGCGAGCCGGGTGTCGGCACCGGCACGGCCCCTGTTGACCCGCACCTCGCCCGAGCGGATGACGCGGTAGACGTGCGTCTTGGGCACGCCCTTGAGCAGGCGCAGCAGGAAGTTGTCCAGGCGCTGGCCGTCACCCGCTTCGTCGACGCAGACCCGCCTGACGGCCGGCGCCATCGCCCCGTGCTGCCATTGGGCCGTGCCGCGGCCGGCCGAGGCTTTGCTGCTTATAATCGAATGGACCACGGCCGTAAGTGCTTCATTCATGGAAGTTTACCCGGGCATGCCCGGCGCTGTTGTGGCGGTGCGCTGTAGCCAGCGCGCAGGACAGAGCAATGGCGCGCGATAGCAAACGCGCAAAGAGTTGATGCAACACCTGCGCCGTACGCGGCAGGCCGCAGCCCCTGAGGCGCTGCGGCGGCACGATCGGCCAGGTGCAAGAGATACGTCGTCACAGCCGTCCCCTCACGGGGAAAGTTCAAAGCTCATGGGCGGCAGAGCGGGGGGTACCCCGGTCTGCCGCTCGCGTCGAAGCCCCACGGTTCGCATGCCGCCCCTCCACACCGCCCATTCGGTCGCCGCCCGCGGCGCGCCGCGCAGATGCTGCGCGCATCGAGTGGCGGTGCAGCCTTCGCGCCTGATCGCCGAGGTGCCGGAGTCCGCGGCCGTGCCCACCCGACGCGCCTCGCCGCATGCGGCCCCGCTGCAGGTCTGATCGCGTCGCGATTCCCCGCAGTCCAGGGCGGTTTTCGTTGCCGGCTGTCTGACGTTTCTCGTGCATCGGATGAGTCGCCTGCCGCAAGGCCGGCGATGCTGATGGCACGCGCCGCTATCGATGGCGCGTGCGACAGGAGTGCACATGAAACGCATGCTGATCAATGCCACGCAGCCCGAAGAGCGGCGGCTGGCGATCGTGGACGGACAGAAACTGCTCGACTTCGAAACCGAGATCGAAGGGCGCGAGCAGCGCAAGGGCAACATCTACAAGGCCGTGGTGACGCGCGTCGAGCCCTCGCTCGAGGCCTGCTTCGTCGAGTACGGCGAGGAGCGGCACGGCTTCCTGCCGTTCAAGGAAATCTCCAGGCAGTATTTCCGTGACGGTGTCGAGGCGAAGAACGCGACCATCAAGGACGCCATCAAGGAGGGCCAGGAACTGCTGGTCCAGGTCGAAAAGGAGGAGCGCGGCAACAAGGGCGCGGCGCTGACCACCTTCGTCTCGCTGGCCGGGCGCTACCTGGTGCTGATGCCGAACAACCCGCGCGGCGGCGGCGTCAGCCGGCGCATCGAGGGCGAGGACCGCGAGGAACTGAAGGACAACCTCGAGCAGCTTGAATATCCCAAGGGCATGAGCCTGATCGCGCGCACCGCCGGCATCGGCCGCTCGGCGCCCGAGCTGCAGTGGGACCTCAACTACATGCTCAAGCTGTGGGCGGCGATCGACGCGGCCGCCAAGGCCGGCAAGGGCGCGTTCCTCATCTACCAGGAATCGTCGCTCGTGATCCGCGCGATCCGCGACTACTTCACGCCGGACATCGGCGAGATCCTGATCGATACCGACGACATCTTCGAGCAGGCGCAGCAGTTCATGAACCACGTGATGCCCGAGTCGGCCTCGCGTGTGAAGCGCTACCGCGATGATGCGGCGCTGTTCTCGCGCTTCCAGATCGAACACCAGATCGAGACCGCGTTCGCGCGCACCGTGAACCTGCCGGCCGGCGGCGCGATCGTGGTCGACCACACCGAGGCGCTGGTCTCGGTGGACGTCAACTCGGCGCGCGCCACCCGCGGCGGTGACATCGAGGAGACCGCGACCCGCACCAACCTCGAGGCCGCCGACGAGGTCGCGCGCCAGATGCGGCTGCGCGACCTGGGCGGGCTGATCGTCATCGACTTCATCGACATGGAGGAGAGCAAGAACCGGCGCGAGGTCGAGCAGCGGCTGCGCGAGGCGATGCGGCAGGACCGCGCGCGCGTGCAGTTCGGCTCGATCAGCAAGTTCGGCCTGCTCGAACTGAGCCGCCAGCGACTGCGTCCGGCGCTGTCCGAAGGCAACCACATCACCTGCCCGCGCTGCAACGGCACCGGCCACATCCGCGATACCGAGTCCAGTGCGTTGCAGATCCTGCGCATCATCCAGGAAGAGTCGATGAAGGACAACACCGCCGCCGTGCACGTGCAGGTGCCGGTGGAGGTGACGAGCTTCCTGCTCAACGAGAAGCGCACCGAGATCACCAAGATCGAGCACCAGCAACGCGTCACCGTGCTGCTGGTGCCGAACAAGCACCTCGAGACGCCCAACTACAAACTGGAACGTCTGCGCCACGACGACCCGCGGCTGGAGAACCTGCAGGCCAGCTACACCATGATCGAGGAGCCCGAAGACGAGGTGGCGATCAGCCGGCGCGAAAAGGCCAAGCCCAAGCAGGAGCCAGTGATCAAGGGCGTGCTGCCCGACCAGCCGGCCCCGGTGGCGCCGCCCAAAC